>CAZBZX010000231.1:0-7124 GCA_964496465.1 uncultured Bacteroidales bacterium | reverse complement strand
CATTAGATATGAAAGAAATTTTAACCCAACTATTTAATCAAAAAACGCTGAATAAAACTGAAGCGGAAGAAGTGTTAACAAATATCGGTACTGGAAAATATTCCGAACCTGAAATAGCTTCTTTTTTAACTGTTTTTTTAATGAGATCAATTACACCGGAAGAATTAGCCGGATTTAGAAATGCTTTGTTGAAATTGTGTATTCCGGTTAATTTATCGGATTATAATACCATTGATGTTTGTGGAACGGGCGGGGATGAAAAAAATACATTTAATATTTCAACCTTAACGGCGTTTGTTTTGGCTGGAGCAGGAGAAAAGGTAGCCAAACATGGCAATTATGGAGTTTCATCTGCGTGCGGTTCATCAAACATTCTGGAATATTTTGGATATAAATTTACTAACGAGGAAAGCAAGCTAAAGGCAGATATAGAAAAATCGGGCATTTGCTATTTACACGCTCAACTTTTTCATCCAGCCATGAAATTTGTGGGGCCTATTCGTAAAGCATTAAAAATGAAAACTTTTTTTAATATGCTAGGCCCAATTGTGAATCCTAGTTCACCAAAAAATCAATTGGTTGGAGTATATAATCAGGAAGTATTACGACTTTATAGTTATGTTTTTCGTGAGTTGAATATGAATTATGCTATTATTCATAGTCTGGATGGCTATGATGAAGTTTCATTAACAGGAGCCTTTAGGTATATTTCTAATGATGTTAATGATACAATTTCTCCTGAATCCCTTGGATTAAAGAAAGTAACAGAAGAAGAATTATTTGGGGGGAATACAGTTGAAGAAGCAGCTAAAATATTTTTGGATATCCTGGAAGGAAATGGAACCCTTGCACAAAATTCTGTAGTTATTGCAAATGCTGGATTGGGTATAAAGTGTATTCATCCTACTTTTGGTTTTGAAGAAAGTATCCAAGTTGCAAAGGAATCTCTGGAAAGTAAAAAAGCATTAGAAGCATTTAAATTATTGATTGATTAGTGTGAAAATCAGGAAAGCAAATATTAACGAATTTGAAATATTAACCCAAATTGCTTTTTTAGCAAAAAAGCATTGGAATTATCCGGAGGAATATTATAAAATTTGGAAAGATGAGTTAACCTTAACGGCTGACTATATTTTAAAAAATATTGTTTGGGTAGCCGAAATGGATAATGAAGTTATTGGTTTTTATTCCATTGTTAATAATCCGGAAGATTTTTTTTCAGGTGAAGTGTTGGTTGAAAAAGGATTTTGGCTAGAGCATATTTTTATTTTACCTGAGTTTCATAAAAACGGAATAGGAACAGCATTAGTGAAACATGCTATTGAAATTTCAAAACAAAATAATATTCAACGCTTGCTAATATTTGTTGATCCATTTTCAGAAGGGTTCTATAAAAAAATGAATGCAACATTAAAGAATTTATCTCTATCATCTATTAAAGGAAGGGAAATTCCAATTTATGAATTAAAAATTAATTAATATGGCATTTAAATTACATAAGGTAGTACCATGGGGCAGAAGCCTTGAGGAATACAAGAAATTTTTCAAATTAAGTGAAAATGATTTGGATAAAAATATTTTATCAGTTGGAGATGGTCCTGCCAGTTTTAATTTTGAGATGAAGTGTATTAATAAGCATGCTGTCTCTTATGACCCTATTTATAATTTTTCTGTTAACGAAATTCAATCCAGGATCAATGAAACGGTTGAATTAATAAAGAAAGAGACTTATGAGAATTCCGATTATTTTATTTGGAAGGAATATAAAAACCCAGAAGAATTGTTTTCAAAAAGATTAAATTCTATGAGTTCGTTTTTAAATGATCTTGAAAAAGGGATAGAAGAAAAAAGGTATATTGCTGGTGAGCTGCCTAAATTGCCTTTTAATAATGATGAATTTGATCTAGTTATTTGTTCGCATTTTTTATTTTTATATTCCGAACATTTTTCATTTGAGAGCCATATTCAATCCTTGTTTGAGATAATGAGGGTTGGAGAGGAATCCAGAATTTTTCCAATATTGGATTTAGATGCCAAAAAATCTGTTTTTCTTGAACCAGCTATTCAAAAGCTAGAGGAATTTAATTATAAATGCTCTATTGAGAGGGTTCCCTATGAATTTCAGAAAGGCGGAAATGAAATGTTAAAAATTACAAGAAATGAAAATTGAAAAGGCAATAATAGAAGATTTACCAGAAATTCTTAAGTTACAAAAAATGGCTTTTAGAGAAGAAGCTGAGCTGTACAATGATTTTACCATTGAACCACTTACTCAGACTGTTGAAGGAATAAGAGTAGAATTTAAAAAAAAGATTTTTTTAAAAGCTGTAATTGATGGCAAAATTGTAGGCTCAGTTCGATCAAATATCGATGGCGATACATGTTTTATTAATAAATTAATAGTACATACGGCATATCGAAATAGAGGTATTGGATCAAAACTGATGAATAAAATAGAAAAAATAAATAAGAACGCACAACTGTTTAGTTTATATACAGGTCATAAAAGTAAACGGAATATTTATCTATATGAAAAACTTGGATATGTAAAAACGAATGAAATGAAGTCAATTGATAGTGTGCATTTAGTAACGATGTATAAAACAACTAAAAATGACAATCTTAGATAAAATAGTTGAACATAAAAAAACGGAAATTAAAATAAATAAGGCAAAGGTTAAACTTCAGGAACTTGAAAATTCTGAATTTTATAAAAGGATTCCTTATTCCTTGAAGGGAAATTTAAAGATTAAAAGCCCTGGAATTATTGCCGAATTTAAAAGAAAATCTCCTTCAAAAGGGGTGATTAATGATAAAGTTAAAGTAGAGGAAGTGACCTCAGCATACGTAAGAGCAGGAGCAGCTGGATTATCTGTTTTAACAGACAATCATTTTTTTGGAGGGAAAAATGAAGATTTAACCGTTGCAAGAAGAATAAATCAGATTCCCATTTTACGTAAAGATTTTATTATTGATGAATATCAAATTGCTGAAGCAAAAGCCATTGGGGCAGATGTGATCCTTTTGATTGCTGCAATTCTATCGAAAAAGAAAACAGAAGAATTGGCAGAATTTGCTAAAAGCTTAGGTTTGGAGATTTTATTTGAAATTCATAGTAAAGATGAAATAGAAAAAATTAATAGTTACATAGATATAGTGGGAGTGAATAACAGAAATCTCAATACCTTTGAAGTGGATATCAATACTTCAATTGATTTATCTGATATTATTCCAGGTGAGTTCGTAAAGATTTCGGAAAGCGGAATTAGTGAAATTGAAAATATTAAGATATTAAAGAATAAGGGGTTCCAGGGATTTTTAATTGGCGAAAATTTTATGAAAACATACAATCCAGGAGAAGCCTGTAAGGAATTTATTAAAGAACTGAAAACTTAATTAGTATTCCCGACTTCCCCTCTTGAGAGGGGTTAGGGGTGTGTGAAAATGAGAAGGGAAATAATACCATATAATCCAAATTTGAAAGAATTAGCTGGAAACTTAAGAAATAGTTCTACTAAATCAGAAATAATTTTATGGAAGTTTTTGAAGGGAAAACAAATGCAAGGATATGATTTTCACAGGCAAAAACCAATTGATAATTTTATCGCTGACTTTTTTTGTCATGAATTGATGTTAGTGATAGAATTAGATGGATATACACACCAATTTGAAGAAACGATAAGGAAAGATCATATAAAAACTTCACGTTTGAAACAACTTGGTATTGAGGTTTTGAGATTTGAGGATGTTGAAGTGTATAATAATATTGAAGTTGTTTTGCAAGCTATCGAAAATTATATAGAAAAATATGAAGAACACACCCCAGCCCCAATCAAGAGGGGAGAAAAAGCATAAAATAAAAGTTGCAGATGTATATAATACCTAAGATAAAAGTGTGCGGAATGCGTGATAAAGAAAATATCAGGCAATTGTGCGAATTGAACCCTGATTTTATTGGATTTATTTTTTACCCTAAATCGAAAAGGTATGTGGGAGAAAAAATTGACAATGATATTATCAAGAGTATTCAAAAAAATATACTAAAAACAGGTGTTTTTGTTAATGAGAAAATAAATAATATTAAAGAAATTGTTAAATCAAATCAGTTAAATGCAATTCAATTACATGGTGATGAACCCCTGGAATATTGCATAGAATTGAAAAAAACCAATAAAATTATCATTAAAGCATTTCGAATTGGAATTGACTTTGATTTTAAAATCTTGGAACCTTATAAAAAGGAGGTTGACTATTTTCTTTTTGATACTTATACAGGCCAATATGGGGGTTCAGGTGAAAAATTTAACTGGAATTTATTAAGAAATTACGATAATGAAATCCCGGTTTTTTTAAGCGGAGGAATTTCTCTAGAAGATAGCGATAAAATAAAAAAGATGAGCTGGCTAAATATCTATGCACTTGATATAAATAGTAAGTTTGAAATAGAACCAGCATTAAAAAATATAGATAAAGTAAAAACATTTATAAATAAAATAAGATATGAGTAAATCAAAATTTCAGGTAAATGAGAATGGGTATTATGGCAATTATGGTGGTGCTTTTATTGCCGAAATGCTTTATCCAAATATTGAAGAATTAAGAATACGATATCTGGATATTTTAGCTGATGTTAAATTTCAGAAAGATTTTAAAAAATTACTGAAGGATTATGTTGGCCGGCCATCACCCTTGTATTATTCAGGCAGATTATCTGAAAAGTATAATACAAAAATATATTTAAAAAGAGAGGACCTGAATCATACTGGGGCACATAAAATAAATAATACCATCGGTCAGATTTTACTGGCAAAATATTTAGGTAAAAAACGTATTATTGCCGAAACTGGTGCCGGGATGCATGGTGTTGCAACTGCTACAGTCTGTGCTTTAATGGGGCAGGAATGTATCGTTTATATGGGCGATACCGATGTGAAACGACAAGCTCCAAATGTGGCCAAAATGAAGATGCTGGGAGCTAAAGTAGTTCCTGTTCATAGCGGAAATAAAACGTTAAAAGATGCTACAAATGAGGCTATACGCGATTGGATTAATAATCCGGTTGATACACATTATATAATTGGTTCGGTGGTTGGACCTCACCCATACCCGGATATGGTAACCCGTTTACAATCTGTTATCAGCGAAGAAATGAAATGGCAATTGGCAGAACAAACCGGAAATGAAAATCCGGATACTATTATTGCTTGTGTTGGTGGTGGTAGTAATGCCATTGGTGCTTTTTATTATTATTTGGATAATGAAGATGTAAAATTAATTGCTGTTGAGGCAGCTGGTAAAGGAATTGATACAAAAGAAACTGCTGCAACTATGGTTACAGGTACTCCAGGAATTATTCATGCTAGCAAAACCCTGTTAATGCAAGATGAAGACGGGCAGATTATTGAACCATATTCAATTTCGGCAGGTCTTGATTATCCGGGAATTGGTCCGTTGCATTCCCATTTATTCGAGACAAAAAGGGTTGAATTTTTAAATGCTACTGATGATGAGGCCTTACAAGCCGCCTATGAACTTACAAGATTGGATGGTATTATCCCAGCACTTGAATCAGCCCATGCTTTAGCAGCATTAAAGAAATTAACTTTTAAAAAGGATGAAGTAGTTGTGATTAATGTATCAGGTAGGGGCGATAAAGATTTAGCTGCATACATTGATAATATGAGCAGGTTTTATGAAGAATGAAAAATTAATTGTTATTAAGTCATTTATTGTCATTTTTATTTTGAACACAGAAATACCGAGTATAGATGAAATACATTTAATAACTATGAATGACGATAAATGACCATTAATAAATGAAAATAAATACATATAACTTTTATAATTTAAAACAATATAAACAATGAACCGAATAGATAATCTTTTTAAACAAAAACCAAATAACATACTTTCCATTTATTTTACCGCAGGTCATCCTACTTTTGAAAGTCCGGTTGAGATAATAACAGAACTCCAAAACAATGGAGTAGATTTAATTGAAATTGGCATGCCATTTTCCGATCCCTTAGCAGATGGCCCGGTAATTCAAAAGAGCAGCCAGATTGCTTTAAATCATGGAATGAGTATTCGAAAATTGTTTGTACAATTAAAAGAAATTCGAAAAACGATTAATATTCCTTTACTTTTATTTGGGTATTTAAACCCTGTTCTTCAATATGGGTTTGAAAGATTTTGTAAGGAAGCTTCGGAGATTGGGATCGATGGATTGATATTACCAGATCTACCGCAAATAGAATACATTGAACATTACAAAATCATCGTTGAAAAATATAACTTAAGATTCATTTTTCTTATTTCCCCTGAAACAAGCGATGAAAGAGTTCAGATTCTTGACAATACTGGAAGTGGCTTTAATTATATAGTTTCCAGCTCATCAACTACCGGTGCAAAAGAAAAGATCATTGAACAGCAAAAAAGTTATTTTGAAAGAATAAATAAATTGAATTTAAAATTACCGAAATTAATCGGATTTGGAATTTCGAATAACGAATCATATGTTGCAGCTTGCAAACAAGCTAACGGTGTAATTATTGGCAGTGCTTTTGTAAATGCCATAGATCGTTCATCAAACTTAAAAAATACTATTCAGGATTTTGTAACAATGATTAGGGGATAAAATTTTGGGGATGACATCGCTATTTACTTTTAAATTCAAGGATCATCGAATTTTTGGGAATTTCATCTCAAAGCGATGGCATCCCTTTTATTTTAAATTATTCATATACTGATGATAACCTACAATTATTTAAATTCATAAGTTAGAATTTATAAACACTTCAACTTTAAATTCCTAATTTTTTTGTATTTTGGTACAATTAAGGTTATTAATGCAATTAAAATTACGTACCCGTTATGTTGCATAATGCTCAAAATAAGATTAAGGTTTGGCTTTATTTCTTAGTCTTTATACTTTTCTTTATTTCTCCATCTACATATTCTCAAAATTGGGAATGGTCTAAAATTAATAATGAAAATACAAATAATTCAGAAGGATTATATATTATAACTGATCATGATGGTAATGCATATGTCTCGGGAAATTATATACAATTCATTAATATTGATACAATTACTTTTGATATTGGTAATTTGGAAGGTGGATT
>CAZBZX010000230.1:991-7125 GCA_964496465.1 uncultured Bacteroidales bacterium | reverse complement strand
ATTTTTATTTATTTATGGTTGAATGCAAAAACAATTAAAATATATAGTTCCTTAAAAAATTATCTTTTTAAAAGCACTTATAATAATTGTATAAAATACCTGAAAAGACAAAAAGCTGAAATGCTCATTCATGGAAATTGGGATTATTTGCTTGAAGATAAAGAAATACTGCATTCAAATTGTTTAAGTTATCCTATTTCTAATTTAATAGTGAAAGAACTTGAAGACAAGGCAAATCATATATTGAATAAATTACCAGAACAATGTAGAAAAATATACACACTAAATCGTTTTGAAAACCTTAGCTATTCTGAAATTGCAAAAAAATTAAATATTACAATTGGAACTGTGAAAACCCAAATGAGCAGGGCTTTCGGTAAATTCAGAGAAGGTCTTGCTGATTATATTCCTGTATTACTAATACTACTATTTAAATAATTGACATTTTATGTCAACCACTTTTGACTTTTTAGGATCATAATATTAAATAAAGACAAAATGAATATTGAAGAAAATAATAATAATATCCCTGATGATATTTTAATTAAATATTTATGCGGATCAGCTAATGATAGAGAAAGAAGTATTGCCAGGAAATGGATAAATAAAAATAATGAAAACAAAAGATATTTTGATGAATTAAAAGACTATTACCAACTATCAAAAGTAATACAACAACCATCAGGCTATGATAAAGAGGCAGGATGGAATAGAATTAAAGCTGGATATTATAAAACTAAACTTCAAAACGAACAGATCGGAAAAAATATATATCAAAAGAAAATTATACTCAGAGCTGTTATCTCAAGTGCAGCAATTATAATATTAACTTTAGGTATATTTTTACTTTTTCAAAATAAATTGATTAAAAATGAGCAACAAGCTCAAAAATATATTGAGATTTCCGTACCATTTGGGGCAAAATCATATATTATATTATCGGACTCAACAAAAGTTTGGCTAAATGCTGGGAGTATATTGCGATATCCTGAAAACTTTTCATCAGGTAAAAGAGAAGTATATTTAGAAGGTGAAGGCTATTTTGACGTTACAAGAAATGAGAAGAAACTATTTGTAGTAAACACAAGTATGTTACGAGTTTTAGTTTTCGGAACGCAATTCAATGTTAAATCTTATCCAGATGAAAATTTAATACAGACAACACTTGTTAAAGGTTCATTAGCTATTGAATCATTAACAAGTAATTCAAAATCAAAACCTATTTACTTAAAACCTAATCAAATAGCAACGTTTTATAAATCTTCATCAAAAATTGAAAAATCAAAAGTTAATCCATCCAAAATGGATAATAAAATTGAACCAAAACGTATTGAAAGAATTGTAATAACCCCAAAAGTTAATCCTGCACCTATAATCTCATGGAAAGATAAAGAATGGGTGATTGATCATGAAGGGCTTGGTGATCTTGCTGTTAAACTCGAAAGAAGATATAACGTAGATATCATTTTTAAAGATAAAAGTTTAATAGCCTATAAGTTTACCGGTACTATTACAGTTGAAACTTTTGAACAAGTATTAAAGATTATTCAATTATCAGCACCAATTATTTATTCAATTGAAGGTAATAATGTCATTCTAAAAGAAGATCCATATTATAAAAAGAAATACGATAAAATGATTATAAATTCAAAATAAAAAATATCCTAAATCTAAAAACAATTAGCCTATGAAATGAAATAATTTTCAAAAAAAGATCGCAGAATGTTGTCCCATTCCGCGATCAAAATAATTAATGCCAATTAATCATCATTTTGAAAAACCGGTGAAAGGTTCAGAATGAATAATATTAACATTAAAAGCACATAAATTTATGAAAAAAAACAAAGAATATACCTCAAACAGGTATAATAAATTACTTTTAATTATGAGATTATCAATAGCTTTAAACTTAATTTGCACGTTGGCGTTTTCATCAAGTTTCTTCTCACATAGTCAAACTATTTCAATAAATTTAGAAAATACCACTGTTAAAGAAATATTTAATGCAATTGAAAGTCAAACCCCTTATCGATTCTTTTATAATGACGAATTAAGTGATATTAATAAAAGGGTATCACTTGAAATGAAAGATAAAAAAATTGATGAAATACTAGACGAATTATTTAGTTCGACCGAAATATCTTATACTATTCTTGAAAACAATCAAATTGTTGTTGCTCCAAGCAGATCAATGCAGCAAAAACTTATCTCAGGTATGGTCATCGATTCAGAAACAGGTGAGCCATTACCTGGTGTAAATATAACAATTGAAGGAACAAAGATTGGAACAATAACTGATATGGATGGAAAATATAACATTGAAGTTCCAACTGCCGATGCTGTTTTAACATTTTCATTTGTTGGTTACCTTACTGAAAAAGTTACCGTATCTGATAAAACAATAATTGATTTAAATCTAAAAGTAGATCTTACCGAGCTGGATGAAGTTGTTGTTGTTGGATATGGCACACAACGTAAAGGTGATATTACCAGCTCAATAGCAACAGTAAAACCTGAAGAATTTATTACTGGAGGTGTACAGGATGTTGGACAATTGATCCAGGGAAAAGTAGCTGGATTAACTGTATATAACATCAGTGGGGATCCCACCAGCAATGTACAAATAATGTTAAGGGGTGCTAACACATTAGGAGGTACCGGACGTGACCCGCTTATTATTATTGATGGCGTACCGGGAGATTTTAATACTGTTTCCACAGAAGATATTGAATCTATCGATGTCCTCAAAGATGGATCAGCGGCTGCTATTTATGGTACCAGAGGAACAAACGGTGTTATCTTTATAACAACTAAAAGGGCAAAAGGCGTATATACAAATTCGGTAGAATACTCCGGTTATATCACGAAAAGCACAATTGCTAAAAAACTGGAAATGATGACAGCCGACGATTATCACAATATGGTAGCCGAAGGAATTAGAGATTCCTCATATGTATATGACTGGGATGTGTCAACCGATTGGCAAAACGAATTATTGCAAGAACCCTGGAGCTATGTTCAAAACCTGACTTTTAGGGGTGGAAATGAAAAAACAAATTATCTAGCCTCATTTAGCTGGGAGGATACTAAAGGTACTATCATTGGTACTGAGAATAATGTTTACACTACTAGGGCAGATATAAACCATAATATGTTAAATAATAAGTTAAAGTTAAATATTGGTGTATTATCACGATTCACAAAAAACCCAAACAATGCTGATGGGTATAGTTTTAGCGGTTATACATGGCGCCAGGTTTTAATCCATAATCCAACCGAACCAGTTAAAAACGAAGACGGAACATGGTATGAGAATAGGGATAGGTTTAATTATGAAAATCCACTTGACCATATTTATGAAACTTCTGGCTACAATAAGTCCAACCTCAACAGGGTAAATGCTACCTTAACTGCGGAACCTATTGAAGGATTGGAATTAAAATCATTAATGTCTTATAATCGATATAATCAAACCAGAACTTATTATGAATCAAGAAACCATTTTCATGGTGCCTTGGTTGATGGTTTTGGCTCAAATGGAACACAGGAATCTGATGAAAAACTTCTTGAACTCACAGCAACATACAAAAAATCAATTGGCAAAAACCGTTTTTCTGTTTTGGGTGGATATAGTTACCAGGAAAGGGATTGGTTCGATTTCTGGATTAATAATCAAGATTTTCCAACAGATATGTTTGGATACAGTAACCTTGACCTTGGACAAGGATATCAAGACCCTACTACCTTTAATTCTGATACCCGAAGAGAAAAAACAAACCTAATAGGCTTTTTTGGAAGGGGCAACTACAGTTTCGATGACAAATATTTATTGATGGGTAGTGTAAGGGACGAAGCCGGAAGCCAGTTGGTAGGTGCAAAAAATCCGTGGGGCCTGTTTCCTGCAGTTTCAGCTGGTTGGAGAATTTCTAAAGAACCATTTATGCAAAACCTGTCTTTTGTGGATGATACAAAACTCCGGGCAGGCTGGGGTATTACCGGATCATTGCCCAATAGGTTATATAATGCTTATGAAACCAAAAAATACGAAGGTAGTATTGAAATAAGCGGTCAAGATTACCTGATTTTAACGCAAGAAGGGAATGGATATGACAGTTTAAGGTGGGAAGAAAAAACAGAGATTAATTTTGGGATAGACTTTACATTGTTAAAAAACAGATTAAGTGGTAATATTGATATATATAGCCGAACAGTGGATAATTTGTTATTTGATTTTCAAGTTCCTGTTCCTCCGAATAAATTACCAACGACTTATGCCAATGCCGGTAAATTGGAAAATAAAGGTATTGAGGTAATGATTAACATAATTCCGGTTCAAATGTCTGATTTTGAATGGCAAACCAGTATTTCATTCTCTACCAATAAAAATAAGCTTCTTTCTTTAGGTGCTGCAGGATATGAAATTGCCGAGAAAATTGGTATTGGTAATGCCGGAGAACCAATTTGGGGTGCCACCCATAAATTAGAAGTTGGACATCCGGTTGGAGATCTTTGGGCATATAAAGTAGTGGATATAGATACAGCAGGACGCTGGATTTATGAAGTAAAATACACTGATATTAACGGAAATGACAGTATTACAGAACTGGTAAACTACGATGATTTTAGTCCCTTGCGCGGAGATGATGCCAGACAAGTTATTGGTAATGGTATCCCCGATTTTTATGCCGGTTGGAATAATACCTTTAAATATAAAAATTTTGACCTGACAATTACACAAAGGGGCGCTTTTGGTTTCCAGATATTAAACCGTTCACGTATGTATTACGAAAATACAAAGTATGGCAAGACGAGTCACTATAATCAATTAAAAACTGCGTATGATCCCATATTTGGTAAAGTCCCTTTAAACGATGAAGAGGTAGACATTGAATACAATAGTAATTATATTGAAGATGGTGATTATTGGAAAATAGACAATATTACTTTAGGTTACACATTTACTAGTTTTAAAAATCCCTATATAAAATCGGCCAGGATTTATGCATCTACATTAAATACCTTCACTTTTACCAATTATTCAGGTGTCGACCCGGAAGTCCGTATTACCGGTCCTAAACCTGATAGTAACAGATTTGCAGATGATCAAGGATTACAACCCGGAAATGATGACAGGGATAAATATCCAAGCATTAGGTCTTATACTGTGGGTATTAATTTAACTTTTTAAAGGAATACATTAAGTAAATTATATGATGTATAAAAACAATTAATTATGAAAAAAACAATATTAATAATAAGCTTTGGGATCACTATCCTTATAGCTATCTTGTTCAACTACTCTTGTATCAAACTTATTGACGAAAGTTACAGCGTTATTGATGCCAATAAATATGTTTATTCGGAAAATGATATTTTAGTAATAGTAAATTCTGCCTATGGCGACTGGCGAAAAATCCTGTTGTTTTGGAATGGTTTATGGCGAACCCAAGAACTAGGTGCTGATGAACAAATTATTCCGGCACGTCCAAATGGCTGGGTCGATGCAGGAGAGTTCAAACGAATGCATTTGCACACCTGGAATGCCACCGATCCGCAAGTTATTAACAACTGGAGGAGGACATATGAAGGAATTGAAAACTGTAACCGGGTAATTGATGACATTAAAGCTGATGAATACTCTATGGAAGAAGATGCCAAAATTTCTGCTTTGGCACAATTAAAAGTATTGAGGGCAAGTTACTATTATATTTTATGCGATATATATGGTAATGTACCTATTGTTGAGCATTCTGCCGATTACCTTCCCGAAGGATATTTGCCAGAGCAAAATACCCGAAAAGAAGTATATGATTTTATCGTAAAGGAAATTAAAGACAATTTACCCTATTTGTCGAGAAAGAACGATATTTCAACCTATGGTAAGTGGAACATATGGGCTGCTCGTACACTGCTTGCTAAAATGTATCTAAATGCAGAAGTATATACAGGTACACCTGCATGGGAAACATGTATGGAACAGTGCGATTCGGTTATTGCTAATGACGTAGGTATTGATTTGGAAAATGATCAAAAAGCAGTTTTTGAAACTGAAAATGAAAATTCAATTGAGATAATTTATGGGATTTCTATAAAACCTGAATTCTTGGATAATATGGGGGTTGACTGGAATGCTT
>CAZBZX010000230.1:0-981 GCA_964496465.1 uncultured Bacteroidales bacterium | reverse complement strand
CATTGATGATGATTACACCACTGAGTGGAATACTTTTGACATCCATATGCAAACATTGGAACCTGTTCAACAAGCCACATACGACTTAAATGTTACACCATGGGGTGGTCCCTGTGCTATACCACAGTTTATCGATAGTTTTGATCCTGATGACAGCCGGTTGTCACGTAACTTTATTATAGGCCAGCAATTTGCCTCAGATGGCACCCCTCTATCAGCTGGGATGGGTGATTATGCAGATTCATTATTGATTTATGTAAATTATGTGCCCAACATTGATTATTCAGAAGCTGTTCATGGCTATAGGTTCCAAAAATTTGAAATAGCAGTAGGGGCAATTAATATTTTGGCTAATGACTACCCATTGTTAAGGTATGGAGATATATTAATGATGAAAGCTGAATGTTTGTTAAGAACAGGAGATGCCGATGGTGCTGCTGAAATTGTTACACAAGTGAGAACCCGTGCTTTTACTTCTAATCCTGATAAAGCCACTGTAACCGGTGCCCAGTTAATGGAAAAAGCGAGTGCTTATAATTATGGTTTCAAAGAAACCAAGGATGGTGTATCTACCGTTGAAGATCAGGATATAGAATTTGAATATGCCCGTTTTCTTGATGAACTAGGTTGGGAATTTAACCAGGAAGGTCGGAGACGTCAGGATATGATCCGTTTTGGTATATATCATTTGGTAGATTACCTATCGCATGATCACTCTGTAAGTGGTGAATACAGAACGATATTGCCAATTCCAGATGAAGAGTTAACAAAGAATCCTAATTTAAAACAAAACTCAGGTTATTAATATAGAAATAATCATTATTTAATGCGAAGCAAATTAATATTGAAATACAATTTGCTTCGCATTATTTATTGCATATTTAATTAAATATATATTCGCAATTATAGATAAATTAAATATAAAATATCACTACTGAACGAGAAAAAAAATAAAAATTAAGAGGGCTACTTCCCGAAGGT
>CAZBZX010000229.1:0-7134 GCA_964496465.1 uncultured Bacteroidales bacterium | reverse complement strand
AATTAAAGTTTCATGGATAACGATCAGATCATCTTCATCATCATCATTAATTTCATATGGTGAAACTAACTTTTCATTTTGTAAGACATATGTTTTAAATCCTTGCTCCGAAAGTAAATTATTAATAAATACACGATTTTCACCTTTTGTTTCAATAAGCATTAAAGGTTTATGTTTAACAATGAGCTCTATCATTTCAGAAATAACAATTGTTTCATACCCTTCAATATCGCATTTTATAAAGTTTATTTTTTCAATATTTTCAAATAATTTACTTCCTATTTTCATCTTAGCCGGAAATTTCACCATATTTTGCTCGGCATTTTCATTATTTTTAAGGATGTAATTTGAACCGGTAGCAACATATCCATTGTTTATTATTGTATCGTTACCTAAGAAGATGGTTTTTTCTTCTTCACCCAATGCATAAGGATAAATAGTAATATTTTTACATCGTTTTACATTTTTTTTAAGTACTTCGAGAATATCTTTAACTGGTTCAACAGAATAAACTTTGCCTTTTTCTCCAACCCATGCTGAAAATAATTTAGAAAGATATCCCAGATTTGCTCCAATATCAATTACTAGGTCTCCTTGTTTAATCAGTTTTTTAAGAAAATAATGGTATTTATATTGCGGTATCGATTTTAATATTCTTAGATTATACGATATAAAATATAACTTGCTTAAAACAAGCAAATATTGTTTGAAGGAAAACGTTCTGTAAAGTAACCTTCGAATTAATTTTCCTCTTCTTGCCATGGTATATTCTAATAAATTATATATGTTCCAAATCTAAAAATTTATTTGGTTTTAATAAAAGTTTTTTAGTTAGAAAAGGTAAAATAAACAAACTTATTATTAGATTCCAGAGACACACTTTAAGCTTTCTAGAATAGTAGTAATTTATATTTTGATTAAACCTGTTGGCGGAGTTGTTTTATAACAACCTGACCTTCAATTCGACTACCTGCCCGTCTAGTCAGGCGGGCGCTCACTGTGACGGTCAGGCTGAGCGTAGTCGAAGCCTTATAATTAGAGAGCTAACAATTAACTCCACCAACGGGTTTGATTAAATTATTTTTATGGCTACCTGGTAAAAATTATTGACAGCTCCAAGAACTTCATAATTAATATAATAAGAAGAAACCCATTCTGTAAAAGCTTTGAACTCGTGCATAGGAACATTAAATTCGTCGAAAAATAAAATATCATTTTTTTGAATAAAAGGTGACAAAGAGGTTAGAGCGAATAAAGTTGACGAATATAGATCAGCATCAAGATGTATTACTTTTCTTTTTTGAGAACGATATGATTTTAAAAACTCTGGAAGGCTTTGTTGAAATAATCCCTGATAAAAGTTAACTCTATTATCATTTATATCCGGCAGGGCATTATTGTTTGACATATCTCCTTTTTTAAAAGGGCCCCAATCTTCAGGAAGACCGGTAAATGTATCAAAACCATAAAAATGTGAATTCGGATTTGTGTTTTTTTCGATCCACCATTTAAATGAAGATCCTTTTGCTACTCCCAGCTCAATATAGTCTATTTCATCTATATTTTCATTTTGAATTACATAGGAATATAAACCATTTCTTTTAGCATAGTCAAATTTATATGTATAAAAATCAGAATACTCAATATTTTTATGTTTGGCAATAAATCCTGAGAGTTTTGAAATATGACCTATAAAATTAAATAAGTAAACAGGAATAAAATGATGAACTCTTAGCAAAAAAGTAATACCCTTAAATTTTCCCCTGAACCGTTTAAAAATCATGTTAGTATTTTTTTTAATTGAGCTTCCAAATCTAAAGATTTATTTGGTTTAGTTAAAGGAATGATTCTAAATTTAACCAAATATTTTTTATTACCTACCTTACATAAATAGTTTAGGATTGCTAATTGGAATTAATTAAAATACCTGCTTTTATCTATTATTTCCTGTGAATTCAGTTCACATATCTCTTCCAGTTTCATTCCTTTTTTAATACATTCTTCAATAATTCGGTAACCTGCAAAGTAGCCTGATTTTTGAACAAAACCTTCTGGAGGTTTTGCAAAGCTGCCATCTGATATATACCTAATAAATAATTGATCTGTAGTATCATTTAACTCAAGTTTAATAGAATCTTTTATTAATTGCTCGTTTTCAATACACCAATTAAATGAATTTTCTGGCATAAAAGGTATTGAGTTTGAAACTTCAATATCTTTAATAATTTGATTGGTCAGATAAACAGCCATTCCTTCAGCAACTATTTCTTTTTTTAAACTCATCGGTTCTTCTGGTCTTCTATCAAAATGAAGTATATGGCCATATTCATGCGCCATTATTTTTTCTACATCCTTGGGATTAATTAACATGGAAATATATATTGTATTTTTATGTTCTTCGGGTACCACAAAACAACTGCCATAAGGTAAGAAAAAGCATAAATCAACTTGCTTTTTAGTAACAGGGGGTAAAATTGAATGGGCCATTATTATTATTGAATCATATAAATAATTAAGTATTTTATTATTATATTGAGTAAAATAATGTTCATAATCTTCAATTTTATAATTTTTGATTTCTTCTGGGAAATTAATGGAATCAATAACTCCCCATCCTAACTGACGATTATGGACTACCTGGACTTCAGGAAATGCATCAAGCAAAATTCGTTTATAGCTTTCCCAGCTTTTATCAGAATTAAGAAAGTCCTCAAAAGCTTTATAAGCAAGTATGATTCTTCCATTATTTTTGAAAATAATATAATCAGAACTGTCATTTTGTTTTTTACCAACGCAACTAAGCATGAATAAAAGAACAAAGGTTAAGGAACTATATAAAAATACTTTTTTCATACGTTTATTTATTAATTTTTAATGCTTGTTTCATAATTTAATATTTATTGTGATAATGATATCAAATAGGATGATTTAATAAAAGAAATATTTAATATAATCTAATTTAAATAAAGACGATTGAATTAAAAAATTGCTGCCTGATTTCTACAAATTAAATTGTTTTGTAATTCCATTTTGCTAATTACTCTGCATTTTCCTTAGGAACTTTTGATCCAGATCCCTTTTTATTTATTAATTATTCCACTGTATTGTAATTTGTTTCCCATTCACTTTATTTCTAAATTTTACAGAAGGATAACCAATTGCCATTGTCCCAACTATTTTCTCGTGTTTTTTCAATTTTAAAAGGTTATTAATTAATTTACTTTTGTTAAGAAACATCTGGTTACCTACTAAATTTCTGCATCCTAAACCTTTTGTTTGAGCATATAAATCAATATTATAAAGTGCATATTGCGCACTCTCCAAACATAAAAAAACACGCCTGTCAGCTATAATCATAATAATTGCAGCTGGGATTGTTTTAAAATTTCTTTTTCTTTTCAGGCTAGCCTCTAATTTCGGTTTTGTTTTTAAATACTCAAGTTCTCTATCTGGTGTAACTAACCTAACAAAATGATGAAATATTTTAGGTTTATATAACAAATGATAAATTCTTGAAGAGAATTTAAAAATTATTTTATCAATTTCGTTTATGAGGTTTTCATTATCGATTATTATTGCTCGAAAATCGAAACTATGGCTTGGAGCATAAATAGCATAGTTTACTATTTCTTCAAGCAATTTTTTTTCAATTTTTTTTTCTTTAAAGTTTCTGATTGTCCTTCTTCTTTTCAATAATTCATCTACTTGAAGAGAATCTAGCAATAATTCCTTGTTATATTTCACAGGTTTAATATCGTTCCAGGAAAGAGCTTCTTGTGGACAGATCGCAATGCATTGAGTACATAAGCTGCAATAATTATAATCTATTTTTAATAATTCACCTTCTAATTCAATGCAATATTCATGGCAATTATTAATACATAATCCACAAGCGTTACATTTATTCTGATCAATTGTTATCATTTTATATTTTTTTGCAAATATATATAACAGTCTCTATTTGTATTTTGAATGTGTATAAACCTGGCAAGCTTATCAGACTGTGTTGTATTAATTTAATATTAACCATATCAATACTACATCTAGTCTTTTTTTCGAGGAGTGGTGAATTGTTTTAAATGTTTTTACATCGCTTCATTCCATTCTTCTTTATACTTAGCAACACCTCTCACACTTCTCATTTTATCTTTATCCAAAATCATTACCATAAATACTTCATCTGGAACTCCATCCCATTGACATTTAATTCCATATTTTGAAGCTATTTCAAAACCAAATTTAGGATAATAATGCTCATGACCTAAAACAATAACGAATGGAACTTTTTTTTCTTTTAAAACTTTAATTCCTTCATTTATGAGTTTTTTACCTATACCTTGTTTTTGATATTCTGGAAGTACTGCCATTGGAGCCAATCCCATTCCATTTTTAATTTCAGAGTGTCCTTCTATTTCAACAGAACTAAAAAAAATATGACCAACAATTTTATTATCCATCTCGGCGACTAATGAAAGTATCTTTGAATCAGTATTTCTAACTTTTTCAATTACATTTCCTTCGTGAGGTTGATTAAATGCCTGGTCATTTACATATTTAATGCTATCAAAATCACTATTTTTTTCTTCTCTAATTTGAATATTATTTATCATAACTTCGTTGGGTCTTCATTAAAATTACTTACAACTATTTTATACCAGGAACTATTATGCAGTTTAAGTACCTAATTGTATGAAGAACTGTACTTTTTACTCTTTATTTTAAAAGGATCATTTTATCTGAAAATTCAAAATTACCTTGAGCATTACTTACTTTTATTTTATAAATGTAAATTCCATCCTGTAATTTTGAACCATCAGCTGTGGTTGCATCCCATGAATATTCATTCATTCCTTCCAATTGTTCTCCTTGGTCTGCATACCTTACTAATTGCCCATTCATATTAAATATGCTGATCTGAACCGAAGAAGGTTGATAAATTTGATATTTAATTGTGGTCTGGTCAACAAATGGATTCGGATACACAGAATGAGAAATAAGATTATATTCAATATCTACAGGAGTTGGTTCTGTTCTTCCGGTATAAGTTAAGGTAACAAGTTCAATACCGGTTTCAATACCAAGGTTCCATGAATATTTTTTATCTGTAGAATTATTCCAATGCTCATGGGTTCCCATGCTTGAAAGAATTGATCCGTCACTTTCCGGATCGTATTTAATATTTGATGGCCAATTATTAGGATCTGCAGCCTGGTGCAAAAAATCGTCAGTCGCTGGAAATTGAGGATATGGACCACGGTTATCTCCCTCAAATTCACCCTCAGTAGGGTGGTTTTCATCAAACTCTTTATATAAAAAGTCGAAACAAACTGATTCAATCGCAACCGGATCCTGAGACAAGAAAAGAGATGACGGATAATCGTCATTAAAAGGCGACATGGCAAATTTTACAGGAGGATGACCCCAGTTTGTTGATCCCCACAAACCATCAACCAGGTAAAGAATAGTTTTTCCCCCAAGGTCTTTATGGCCCATAATATCAACAAAACACCTGTAAACACCATAAGTGCCATTAACTGCTTCTGATGTAGCTTCAGGACATGGTAGTGAATAATGCAAA
The DNA here is from genome assembly GCA_964496465.1 of uncultured Bacteroidales bacterium. Classification (GTDB taxonomy): domain Bacteria; phylum Bacteroidota; class Bacteroidia; order Bacteroidales; family CAYFUP01; genus CAZBZX01. The sequence goes on along the minus strand of CAZBZX010000229.1, from coordinate 1,556 downwards.
TGCCATGCGCCTCCTGTAAAAGGTGCAATAGAGCCAAAATGGTTTTTACTACCTATAGATATGCCTGCTCTATGGTGTTTTTTAAATACTGGGATATTTATCATATATGTCGCATCAAGATATGATTGTGGTAGGTGGTTTGAGACTTCCCCGTCGCTTGATTTAAATACTTCTCCACCTGATTCCTGCGGAGTTTTCATTCCTGTCCCATATCCCCAGTAATTTACATCAGGAAATGCATCGTTAAGTTTATCAAAGGTTTCACTATTCATATTTACATTCGGATCACCAATATGAATATCGGATTCAGCAACTCCTACATTATTAATTAACTGGTCAAGTATGGCATAAGCAATTTGAGGAGATGTGTTAATGTTTTTATCAGGATTTGAGTTATTTAATCCGTTTAGATTCATTTTTATAACAATTTTTTCACCAGATTGATAACCAACAGCTCCTTTTCCTTTACTATTGTTGAAGTATTTAAATATTGCATCCCATGCTTCAGCATCGGTTGATTTTCCGCCAATTAGCTGAAGGCCTTGTGAAAGCATCTTTGAAACAGTATCCTGATTGGTATTTTTATCCATATACCAGTAATCATTTCTTTCATTTGTACAATCTTCATTTGTTGCATTTGGGTTATAAATCCAGGCAACTCTTCCGGAGAATATTCCTTTACCTTGTCCAATTGGTTCGTTTACTGCTTGTGGATCCTGTAATGGTTGAGCATTTAACCTGGCATCTTTACGATAGTTGTAAACAGAAATAAGTCCAACAACTAATCCGATAAATAAAAATAAAGTAGCGACTAAATATTTTGAGTTTTTAATACGTTCCCTGGCTTTTTTCATTAAGAAAGTAAACATACCTAATCCTAAAATATAAGCAACGAATGATGAAGCCAATGGCGCAGCAGCCCTCATACATGGATAAGTAGCCCTTGAAGGTTTTGGAATTACCCTGATTAAAAACCAAATAAGAGATCCTAATCCCATAACTATAAAAACTATTCTGAACCAAAATTTTTTTATGAATGAATCGATTTTTTGAAGCATGATATTATTTTTTAAGGTGATTATTTTTATGAGCAATATTTCAATGAAATGGTTGCCTTCAATTGTTTTGATAAAATTATAAAAAAAGCCAAAATAGCCTATTTTTTTTACATGATTTATGACATAAATAAGATTATTTATATAGAGTACAAATTAATTTAAGACGAGAATATTAAGTTAATCCTTACAAATAATTAAAAATATAAAACTACCATTTTTTATTAAAAAGATTAACGTAAAGGAAAATGATCATTAATAAGACCATGCAAAATTTTAATTTATTATAAATTTATCGGTTTGTGATTTATTTTTGTATATAAAATTATTAAATTTTCAATTTCTTAATATAGTATGTTTTAAATTGGAACTCTTCTTGAATATATAATTAATCTATTAACAGCATTTTATTTGAAACTTCAACTATTCCATTAACATTAGAAATTTTAATTTTATATACATAAACACCTCCCGGTAATTTCAATCCATCATTAGAAGTTG
>CAZBZX010000228.1:0-7213 GCA_964496465.1 uncultured Bacteroidales bacterium | reverse complement strand
TTTTTGTGTTCGCTAACCCCGCAGCAAGCTACGGGGAATGCGCTCACAGGATTCAATGCAGTTTATGGCCTAATAGTATAGCCCGGAAAAAGGTCAAATTTTATCCCCTGGCATGGGACTGGAAAGCGGTTTTGTTTGAACTCACCGTAGGTGAGAGAGTTTAACCGTGTAAAGGGAGAAAATTTGGGTACCTGTCGGATTGTAATATTCAGCCTTGAATTTTTGCCTGCCTGCCGAAGCTTCGGCGCAGGCAGGTTTCTTTTGTTTCAAAGACAAAAGTAATATTGAATTAATTTTTTATATCGAACTCACTTTAATTAGCATCCAAAAAATGTATAATGAATTTTATTAATATAATAAATTAGCAATTTATTAATGAAATAAAAAAGGGATTCAACTTAATGAATCCCCCTTATAAATTATATTACTGTAAAATTAATTTTCCGCTTTCGCTTTTTCAGCATCCGCTTCTGCTTTTGCTTTCTCAGCCTCTGCTTTTAGCTTTTCAGCTTCTGCTTTTAGCTTTTCAGCTTCTGCTTTTAGCTTATTTGCTTCATCCTGTAATTTTTTTGATTCAGCATTTGAGGCTTCAGCTTCGGCTTTTGCTTTTTCAGCATCTGCTTTTGCTTGTGCTGTTTCAGCTTTATATTTTTCCGTTTCAGCCATCTTAGCTTCTTTCTCAGCTTCGAATTTCTTTGTTTCTTCTTTAGCTTTTTCAGCTTCTGCTTTAGCTTTTTCCGTATCGGCTTTAATTAATTCAGTCTCTGCTTTGGCTTTTTCTGCATCTGCTTTGGCCTTCTCAGCATCAGCATTAGCTTTAGCTTCATCTGCTTTTGCCTGCTCAGCGTTAGATTTCGCATTTGCCGACTCAGTATTTAATTTTTCAATTTCAAGCTTTGACTTTTCAATATCCGCCATTTTTAAATCAGCTTCAGCTTTAATCTTTTCAGCTTCGGCTTTTGCTTTTTCAGCTTCAGCTAATGTTTGATCAGATTGAGCTTTTGATTGAGTTGCTTCAGCTTTTGCCTTTTCAGCTTCTGCCACTGCTTTTTCTCTTTCCTTTTCAGCCTTTTCTGCATCGGCTTGCGCTTTGCCAACATCAGCCATTTTTACATCATATTTAGCCTTTTTTCTATTTTCTTTTGCAATCACTTTATCCGCATTTGCTTTTTCTGCGTCTGCTTTTGCCTTCTCGGCATCGGCTTTCGAAATTTCAGCTTGATGAATTAGCGACTCGGCTTTAATTCTTTCTACCTGAGCCATCAAACTATCAACTTCAATTCTTCGTTGCTCAGTCTCAACCTTCATTTTTTCAACCTCTGCTTTAAGTATTTCAGCTTCTGCTTTAGCTTTTTCAGCATCAGCTAAGGCTTTTTGGGCTTCTGCTTTCATTTTATCAGCTTCTGCTTTCGCTTTTTCGGCTTCTGCCTGTGCTAATTCTGCTTGTGCTTTTACTAGTTCCGGATTTAGTATTGTTCCTTCGTCATCAAGTAGTTTAATTACCTCTACTTCCGTTTCTTTAATGATTTCTTTTTCAATAATTTCTTTTACTTCTACTTCTTTTTCAATTTCCCGTTCAATTTCAACAATATCCATTATATCTAATTCAGCCGACGCACTAATATTTACTCCAGGCTTTAAATTCATGGCTTCAAATTCACCCTTTACTATTTCAAATAAATCATAATCCAATTTATCACTAATAGCAGCACAATATCGTTTGCCTTCAGAACCAACATAATAATACATATCATCTGCAGTGGTATTAATAGGATAACCAACGTTTCTAGGACTACTCCAGGTACCATCGCTATTTAAATCACAATATAAAATATCATATCCGCCCATGCTAACCTTGGCATGACCATTTGAGCTAAAAAATAATTTTTTTCCATTTGGATAGATATAAGGATTAATTTCATTACCACTAGTGTTTACATTAGTACCTAAATTTTTAGGCTTGGTCCAATTGCCTCCTCTTTTATAACAAACATATAAATCCGCCCCACCAGAGCCATTTTCTCTATCACTAGATATTATTAACATGGTTTCATCTGCATTAATAGTTGCTCCAGTTTCATTGAATAGAGAGTTAATTTTTATTCCAAGCGATTCTGGTCTACCCCATACCCCATCTTTAAAAGTTGAAACAAAAATATTTACATTTGATCCATCATCTTGTCGCAGGTATAATTTAGTTCCATCAGCCGAAATACAAAGAGGGGCATCATTTCCTTTGGTATTATATTCAAACAATTCAGGTTCAGACCAAAAACCCTTATATTCAGTATAATAAATATCTTCATAATATAATCCCATTGATTTATCCACTACATTTTCATTGCTTCTATCTTTCCGTAATCGCCTGGAGCTAAAAAACATAAAAGAATTATCAAAAGAAATTACAGGATTAGTTTCCGGATAGCCAGAATTAATCTGATCTCCAAAATTCTCGTATTTAACCATTAATGGATTATTTACAAGGTTAATAGCATTTAAACATTTTCTGATTTTACTATCGACTTCAATTGTCGGTTCTCCAACAAACTGATCTTTGTATTCATAAAAATATCGTAAAGCGCTATCTGGCTTCATTAAAGTTAAATAGCTTTCTGCCAGATAATACAAAGCTTCAAGAGGTGCAGAGGTTTCTCTTCCATTATAAAAATCATATTCATTTGTTATTTTTCTGCTTGCTATTTTAAAATAAGGAAGCGCCTTCTTTTGCTTATCAAGTGTATAGTAATAGCAAAGACCTAATTTAAAACTGATATTCGCATTTGAGGGATTTTCTAGAAATAAATTCAGCCATAGTGGTAATGCGTCTCCTAGTTGTTTTTTCCCAAGCAAATCAGTGCCTTTATTAAATTGAGTCACAGAACTTAATTTTTCAGCATCCTGTACTTGAGATGAATAGGAGATAAAACTTATAAATAAAATAAAACAAAATTGGGTGATTAGTCTTTTCATATTATTATATATTTAATTACTATTATTTTATAAAGAAAAGTTTTTTGCTAAAAGTACCTTCATTAGTAATAAACTGGATCAAATAAGTGCCTGTAGCATTTTCAAGTATATCAAATGTATTGTGGCAATAACCATTGATTGGATAAATCTCCTGAATATAACATAACTGACCCTGGCTATTTATCATTTTTACAAGAACTGCATCATTCGATTTTGTTGTAAATTCAACTTCAAATTTTCCAGTTGTTGGATTTGGATACAAATTGAAATCGTTTAAAATTTCGTTATTTTCAATCATTGAAGTTGGTAATCCAGAGATTGGTATTGTAGTCGAGCTCGAGCAGCCATAACTATTTACACCAGTAACGATGTATTCGTCAACTTCAGAAGATAATACTGTTACTATTGAGCCTTCATTTTTATCCAAACCAGTTGAAGGAGACCAGGAATATGTAAGTGCATTATATGCCTGTAATTTTAATTGCCTTTTACCCTGACTACCTGTAGACATAAAATAACTCCAGGTAACAAACGGACTTGGATTTATTACTAATGTAACAGTTTCAGATTTACTAGAGCATCCGTCAGCATCAGTTTGTGTAATATAATAAGTATATGTACCCACTTCATTAATGGATGTATTAAATGTATTTCCTTCATAAACATTATAAATTAATGTAGAATTTGTATACCATTTTATATTACTTCCTGTAGCCGTTAATTGTGGTTGCCCTTCACCAATACACATTGATACATCATTAGCAGTAGGAGCTGCAGGTGTTGGAAGAACATCAAGCTGAACTTTTGCTGGCTGGCTTTCACATCCTGAATTATCAAGAACAGCATAATAATAGTACACCCCTTCACTTAAAACGCCAGGGTAATAATTCCTGCCAGTTGATAACTGTTTAGTAAGACTTGAATCTTTATACCAAATTGTATTTTGAGCAGTACCAAGAATGATCGCTTTTTGACCATTACAAGCAGTTTGATTTGAAATAACAGGTGCACTTGGTTTAGGACTAATTATCAGGCTTACGGAATCAACAAAACTTTCACATCCATTAAAAGTTTTTGAAATATAATATACATTATTACTTTCAATATTACTTGTAATGCCAGTTGCATATATATTTCCAGTGTATAACAGATTAGTTTTTGCCCTGTCGCTATACCAATTTACATTATCTCCAATAGCAACTATTTTAGGTACATTCTGACCAACACATATTCCAACATCTTCAGAAGTAGGTGGATCAATTTCATCCTTTATTTTAAATTTAACAGTTTTAGATACACTTTCACATCCATTTCCTGAAGTTTGAGTAGTGTAATATAAATATTCACCAGATAGACTATCTGTTGGCGTGAAAGAGGATCCAGAATGAACTATATTAGTTAATTTCTGATCATCATACCATATAATACTCTGCCCTGTTGCAGATAAAATTCCATTACTTCCAAAACAAATTACTTTATCTGAAGCTATTGGAGCTGCTGGATTAGAATAAATATTTAATACAACAGTGTCAGCAAGGCTAGCACAACCAGTTATATCATTAATTTGATTGATATAATAGGTATATTTTCCAGCAACAGTTTTTCCCGTTGAATATGAAATTCCTTCATAAAGAACAGTTGTTAATGTATTATCCTTAAACCACCTTGTATTTGCTAAATCAGCTGTTAACTCTGGTGTAGGTTCACCATAACACGAACTTGCATCTATCCCAACAGGTTTTGCTGGTAAAGGATTAATTGTAAATGTCACAGTTGTTGCATTACTTTCACAACCATTTACAGACGTTTGAGTAACAAAATATTCATGGTCTCCAACTTGATTATCTGGTGGTGATAATTTCGAACCTGAATGAATTAAATTCGTTAACGTTAAGTTGTTATACCATTTAATATTTGTTCCTGATGCTAATAATGTAGGAGCAATACTTCCGTAACATGCAGAGTCATCAGCAGCTATAGGTGCTGAAGGCGGAGTAATAATTACTAATTTAACCGAATCAGTTGGACTTACACAACCAGTTATATTATTAATTTGGTTAATGTAATACGTATATCTTCCTGCTGCAGTGTTTCCAGTTGCAAAAGTATCTCCTTCAAATACAAGATTTGTTAAATTAACATCACTATACCAGCTAGTGTTAATATTATCTGATATTAATGGAGGTGTTGATTCTCCATAGCATGAACTTACATCTGGAACTATCGGTATGGTTGGTAATGAATGAATTGTTAATGTTAAACTAGTTGCATCACTTTCACATGCATTCCCAGCAGCAGTTTGTGTAACATAGTATGAGTAAACCCCTGCTTTAGTAATTACCGGGGAGAAAGTGGCTCCTGAATTAACCAGATTATTTAAATAAGTATCACTATACCACTTTAAGTCTACTCCTGTAGCACTCAATATAGGAACCGTTTCTCCAAAACAAGCTGAATCATCAGAAGTAGTTGGAGCTGAAGGAGCCGTGACAATTGTTAAATAAACTGAATCTTTAGAACTTTGACAGAAACCAATTGTTTGTGTTAAATAATACTTATATGTTCCCGGACTAGTATTAGGTGATGTTAAAATGCTACCCGTTTGAATTAAATTAGATAGAGCGGGATCGCTGTACCATCTTACTGCTATTCCATTTGCCACAATTGTTAATGGCTTGTTAGAGCATACCGTATCATTAAAAGCCTTTGGTGGTGTTGCTGAAGATATGATGAAATTGACCTGTTTAGCAGCACTTGTACAATTCCATGTATCAGTATTTGTAGCATAATAGTCATAGCTACCTAATGCAGTTTCAATAGGTGTATATGTACTTTGGTTTGCAAGAAATGTAGTTAAGCCAGCATCTGCATACCAATTTATATCATTACCATAAGCTCTTAATTTAGGAGAAATAGGCGCCCCCAAACACTTACCTGTATCGGCTGCTATTGGTAAAGCAGGAAATTCATCAATGGAGACATAAATTGGAATTCTCAACACTTTTCTAGAAGGATATGGGTCATTTGAGGAAATTATTAAAGTATCAAAATAGGTTCCGGGGCCAATCACAGTCGCATCAACAGAGATATTAATAACACTTGAATCACCATTAACTAATACATCGTTTACTAGATCAAGATTAATATCAGAAAGTTCATCAAGAGCACTTGTGTCAATAGAGTATACCAAATCAACCAAACCTAAATTATAAATTTTAAATACCTCTATTGTGTCGTTACATGAACCCATCGTGATGGAAATTGAATTTTTATCAGGTGAAATTATTGGTGGAGGAGTGCTTACTGCAGTTATATTTATAATTGTATCTACATCATTATTTAAAACCAATAAAGTATTATTATAGTCTCCAACAATTGTAGGACTAAACGTAATATATAACATAGTGGAGTCCCCTGGTACAATTGCAGATGATAATAAAGTAGTTGATATATCAGAAGAATTAGAATTAATACCGGAAATTACTAAATTCTCACATCCGTTGTTATAAATCCAAATACTATCCATTGTTGAAGTCCATTGCATTGTACTATCAATGGTTACTGAACTTTCAGAAAACTCAATTACCGGATAGCCATTAAGATTCATTGAGCATGAAATTGTGTCCACAGGATTCAACGGATCATTTGAGGTTACAATAAACTCTGTTTGGTATAAACCGGTATATAATCCAACTGAATTATAGGACACTTTAATTAATGATGAATTTCCACTACTCAACGTTTCTGTAATTTTACTTAATTTAATCCATGATGGTAACGGTGTAGTACTTGTATCAATATTGTATATCAAATTAGTATCTCCAGAATTTGTTATGATAAAGTTTAACGTATCAATATATCCGCATGTATTGAAAATTGTATCAACAGTAATTCTATTATAGGATATTTCAGGTGGACTAAATGCTTCACCATGTAAATATTCATAAATAGTTGAATCATTGCTCAATATAGTCAATGAATCATCAAATACTCCTGCTGTAATAGGATTGAATGACACTCTTACCAATATTGAATCATCAGTGCCCAATGCAAAATTGGTAATATCAACAGTATATGCTGGATCGGATGAAATAATATTTGTAACCAATAAATCATCGCAACCAATATTTTTCACCCAGAATGAATCAAGAGAAGATCTATGCTGCATAATAAAGCCAAGATCAAGACTATCATCAGGCAATACTATTTCAGGGTCTTCTATTAAGTTAAATATACAATGAAT
>CAZBZX010000227.1:0-7253 GCA_964496465.1 uncultured Bacteroidales bacterium | reverse complement strand
GACTTATATATTTGTAGAATTTAAATATAAAAATTTTAAGCGTTCCACGAATTGCGACTGATCAGGGCTTTAAAGTTGTATGGAACGCAAATACCAGCCAATATTAAAAACTCTTATGAATCAGTAATATAAAATTTTTATTAAAGATTGTAAAAATGCCCTTATCTAGGAAATGACTTAAAGGACGGGGCTAATATGAGCTATTTATATCGTTCTACTATTTAGAATTCACGTTATACTAATATTCTTTCAGGTATTTTTTATATTCCTGTTTTCTTTTTTTTGTTAGCGGATCAATTATTTTTCCAAACCGGTATCGCACAAAAAGATACAAAAACAACTGCTGGTCCCCGCCTTCAATATCCATTAAAGCCATTTTTTTTACGAATAATTCAGCTCCTGCCCCAACTTCAATTGCATGCAATACAGCGTCGAGTTTACTGTATTCAAAATGAAATCCAGCCTGTCCGAATATTCCTGGAACAACTTTTATATCCCAAAAATATTTATAAAACGGAACTTGAGATTTAATTGTTTTTTCGGAGTGAGTAGCGCTATTAAATTTTTCTTCTCTAAATTCATCTTCTACAGGGTAGTATACTTCGTAATAAATAGCTTTTAGAATTCCCAAAGATGGGCCATAAGAATAAAAATATTTTATGGAAATACCTCCTTTATCAACTTTTTCAAATAATTCTTTTTGATAGCCATACCCAAATTTTATACTTGCTAATGAATTTAGTTTTCCAAAAACAAATTTAGATCCTGCAATATTATAAGGATTTGTAATTTTAGTTTCTTTTGGATGTTTAATAATATCAAAGTGAACTTCGTAAAGCTTTTTTTCCGTATAACTTATTCTTTTGCCATACCTGTAATCAACTCCATATCCATTTGAATTTAATCCAACACGAAATGATCTCTCGTTTCTATAAAATATTTTTTTCTGGTCATCAATTTCTCCCTGACCATATATTTTAAAAATACAGGCTAAACAAATAATCGAATATATGACAATATATTTAACCATTGTATGTACAAAATTCCTCAAAGTTAATAAACAATGAGTATATTATTAAATTTCTTTGGAACTAAATGAAGCTGATTTTTAGCTGTTAATGTCTGTCTGTTCAGTATCAGCTTTGCTGTAAGCAGGACAATGTTTACTCCCATGGCAAGAGCTCATAATTATTGCGAATAACACTAGAGCTGAAACCAAAATGATAGTTTTCTTCATAATATCTATAGTTTTTAATATTCTAAAATTGTAATGTAAATATATGTGTTAAAAATGAAAAAAAAAATTTAAATTTTATACTATATTGATATGTATTTATTTCTTAATTAATATGTATTTAAACAGGTTTATATAAGTAAAATTCACATTTATAATTTATTAGGCACCCTTTTTATTACGTATATATTTAACAAATGTTGCTTTAAAAAGTTTTTTGAATAAAAAAAGTGCCTCAAATTTAAGTTAATTTTAACATTTAACTATTGAGACACTTAATCTAAACTAAAAACCTATGATCGCTATTTTTTTTTGCTTTTCCAGTATTGAACGTATTTAGTTTGCTCGACAATGCCAACAGGCCCTTCATATATACCACCACCGCCTGTTCCATCATACACTCTCACTGCAATCGTATTAACCTGGTTGGCTTTTAATAAACTACCATCAATATAAAAAGCCCTTAACCTGCTCCAGTCTTCATTATTGGTTTCAACTCTTCTTCCTTCTTCACCTAATTTTTTAATAGGATTAATCAGCTTCCCATTTAAGTATACCTCATCAATGTCATCAATTTTTCCCATAATAACTACGATTCTCTTGTTTACTAAATTTGCAGGAACTTTAAATTTCTTTCTATACCATGCATATCCATCATAGTTTTTATATCCTTGATTTTCCCATTTACCCGGCACAACAATATTATCCCATTCCCCATCTTCATATGCAGGATTTAACCATGTTAAATTATCACTAATATGAAATTTCCATATTCCTTCAAGATCAACATCAAGCGGAATAGGATTTGGCTCAACAAATATTGCAATATCCCCCCAAACCAAGCCACCCTGAATTTCAGAGTCATATACTCTTATTGCAATAATATTCTTGCTATCGTAATTTATCAGTTGTTTTGGTATTTTATATTCTCTTTGTGCATTATAAGCTGTTTGATAATCAGGTGGAAATGAACCAGTATAACCTATTAATTGTCCGTTAATAAAAACTTCATCAACATCATCAATATACCCTAGTTTAATAATTAACGAATTATCTTTATAATCACTTGTTATAGTGAATTCTTTTCTGTACCAGGCATACCCATCATACCCATGATATCCTTGATCTTCCCAGGTTGAAGGCACATATACTTTATCCCAACTATCATCATTATAATTGAAACTTTTCCAATTATTATCATCTCCAATTTGAAATTTCCAGGAACCAGCTAGTGTCTTAATTTTACGTAAATCGCTATCTGCGTTAATGAAAGCAAATTGAAATAATGAAATTATTAATATATATATTTTAATCATCGTCTTCATCGTTATCTTCCTCTCAATTCAATTTTAATTATCTAATTTAATCCCAAAAATTATATAATATTTCTTCCCAAAATGATTTTTCGTATCTATGTCTATCTTGATATTTATAATAGTTTCTTTCAGTCATAATACCAACTGGCCCATCATAAATTCCGCCACCAATCTGACCATCATATACCTTAACAGCAATAACATTGATGCCTGGTTTAAGTAAGCCATGAGGAATCTCATATGATCTTCTTATATTCCATTCACCCATTGTTCTGTTATGAAATGAATCATATTTCAAGTCATCTACAGTACCAATTAATTCTCCATTTAAGTATACTTTATCTTCATCATCAATTTTACCTAATATCATATATAAATCATCTTTATCAATTAATTCTTTTGATATTTCAAATGATTTTCGATACCAAGCAAAACCGTCATGATTGGTATAACCCTGATTTTCCCAATAACCAGGAACATAGATCTCATCCCAATGAGAATCATCATAGTTTTTATTTTTCCATTCATTATTGGAATGTAAATGAAATTTCCATTTTCCCATTAAACTAAGATCCAACAATTCAATGTCTTCATTTATACCTATTTTTACTGATCCATATATTATTCCTCCTTCACCACCACCATCAAACACTCTTACTGCAATTGTATTCATCGCTCCAAGATTTAATAAAGATTTAGGAATAATATATTTTCTTGAATAATCAAATCCTGAAATATAATTTGGCGGAAAATTACCTGTTTTACCTACTAATTTACCATTAATATATATTTCATCTGAATCATCAATTTTTTCTATGTATAAATAAAACATTTCTTCATTATAATATTCAGGCATTTTAAATGTTTTTCTATACCAAGCAAATCCATCTAAACCATAATAACCTTCATCTTCCCACTTTGCAGGAACCATTATTTTATCCCAATTTTCATCATTGAAAGCAGGCTTTGCCCACTCTAAATTATCCCCTACATTGAATTTCCAGTAACCTGATAAGTTATAAATGGTTTTAATGGCATTATCATTAGAATATGCTTTACAACTAATCAATAAGATAATCAGAAAGATAAATTTATATAATTTAGATGTTTTCATTTTATGAATGATTTTAATGAGAATTTTTAAAAATAAAACTAATTTATTGATGATCGTATTTAAATTTAATATTTACATAAAATTCACGATTGATAACCGACTCATGCGCTTTAACTTTTTTACCATTTAAACCTTCTTTTAAATAGGTACACAATTTATCATTTTCACATAATACTTGATGAACTATAATTCTATTTGATTCATCAACAGAAAAAACAATTCCTGCTTTATATTCATTGCATTCTGCAATATTTTCAGGATAATTAATCCGGTTTGCAATGTTATTCCTTAACTGAATTACATACTTTTCAGATTCAGTTATTTGATCAGTTTCACCTTTTTGATTTGTTCCTGCTATTGCAATTGAGTCAATCAGTGTGATGATCATTAAAAATAAAAAAACTTTTGTTTTCATAACTTTAAAATTTAGTTAATTAATAATTCTTTACTTTGGCATGTAAAATTTAATTTCTAATTCGCGATCAATTGCCCAGGTTTCAGTTTTATTTGTTTTTAAATATTTTATATTATTAATATTTTTGTTATTCATTTCAATACCTGCATTTTTTAAATTTTGAGAATTTATCTCAGAGTACGGACTTTTCAAATTCAGACTAATGGCTGAAAAAAGAACTGCTGCTATTAAAATTTTTGTTTTCATCGTTTTTGTAATTATTTACATGTAAAAGTACGGGGTAGAATGTTTTTAGATGTCAGCGAAAAGTAAAGGAATGTAAAAAAATGTCACAGAAATTTTAATGTACTCGGAAAGCCTGATTTTACTGTATATCTGAGAAAAATAAAAATCCGATAATTGAATTAATTACCGGATTTTGGAAATATATAGAGTTGTTGCGATTGCTTTTGATTATATTTTTAGGCCAATTACCATAATATCATCTATTTGTTCATAACCATTTTGCCATTCTTCTATTCTGTTTTCGAGTAAATCTTTTTGTATGTTCAAAGATCGATCACTAATTTCAAGCAAGTAATCTTTGAAATTCTTTTTCAGGAATTTCTTTTTTTCAACACCACCAATTTGATCTATATATCCATCAGAAAATACATAAATAAGATCTCCACGCTTTATACGTATTGATTTATTGGTAAATGATTTTTCTTTTTTATAAACACTAATCGGATTTCTATCCCCACTTACCTGAGCAAGATTACTGTCCCGAATTAAAAACAATGGCATATTAGCTCCTGCAAATTGCAACTCATATCTTTCTTTATCAATTATGCAAATGGCCATATCCATTCCGTCCCTGTTATCTTCTTTTTTCCCTGACTGATGTAAAGTTGCTTTAATTCTTGAGCGCATATTTTCAAGTATTTCAGAGGGTTTTAAAATAGAATATTCATTTACCATTTCATTTAAAAGCGAAATGCCAAGCATACTCATAAATGCTCCTGGAACACCATGTCCGGTGCAATCGGCTGCAACAACTACATGTTTAGAGCCAATTCTTTTTGACCAGTAAAAGTCGCCACTTACAATATCTTTAGGCTTATATAGAATAAAATTTTCAGGAAAACTTTCTGATATTGTTTCAATTGGTGGCAGCATAGCAGTTTGTATCTGACTTGCATATCTTATACTATCTGTGATTGTATTATTCTTTTTTTGAACAATTTGCGTATATTCTTCAATTTCACTCTTAAAATTAAATGTTATTGCAACCAACAAAACAAATATGGTGAACAAGTTAATATAAAACGAAATTTGCCATGAAGGATGGGTATATAAAGGATGAAATAAAGTATAACTTAACCGAACCAAGAAAAAACTAATTATACTTAAAATCCAGAAAGAGGCAATTGTTTTAATATCATCAAAGAAAAATATAGGTGAAACTGAACAGAAAAATATTAAATATTCAATTCCAACACCTTTGCCCCATAGCAAAGCTGTAAAAGTTATGATTGGAGGAAGTGTTGAAAAAACAATTTTTGCTGCATAATATTGTCTTTGAAAATTTAAATATACAGGCATTATTAGCAATGAAGCCAGTAATAAACTTGGCAGCCATGCTAAAGGAGCATTGATTACAAAAAATTTCACAAAGTATAATGAATATAGAAGTGATCCGATTATACTTACTGAGTTCATTAATCGGATTCTTTTTTTCTCGATGGCTGAAAGATCATATGAAATTCCTATTGTAATAATGCTATTCCATACATATCGTAAGTTTGACAGGCTTATAGTATTTCTGTTTGTATAACCGATAACCCGCTGTATCTTTCTGTAAGTTGTTAATGCAAAATCTGTCATTGTAACCGAGTTTAAAATATTTTTTATATCAATTTTTTATAAGAGACAAAAACATATAGTTGGGGTTGCGTGAGATATGCTTTTTATTTTTATTCAATTTAAATAAGAACGAAGTTTCTTTAGGGTGGGTCATTTATTTATATACATCCATAAGACGTATTTCCCTTATTAAAACCCCTAATTAATTTTAATTATTGTATATATGTTTTAATTTTATGCGATTAATAAATGATTATATGGACAAGAGTGATCAATATGTATTTTATGAAAAGCCAGATATTTTAAAAAGAACATACCGGAATTATTTTTTACTGGCAGGCATTGTTTTTATATCCTTGCCAATATTTAATTATTTTTTTCAAATCGAAAAAAGCATCCATCTTTTTATTTTCTTGTTTCTTATTGCAGGTATCTTTTGTATTTTATTAGGAATTGGGGAATTTTCATCAAAGTATGATGGCTATATAAAAATTTCCAAGGATTATTTTACTTTTAAAATTGGGAATAAATCAAGATCGCTGCCCTGGGATCATATTATTGATATTAAAATAACACAAGATTCTATAGTATTTACATTTAAAAACAAAGGTTCAAAAGAGGTTATATTTTCTGATTTTAGTGAGTTCGATAAACAAGGTATCAAGGATAGCATAAAGAGAGTTTGGGATTTAAGAGAGCATTAAAAATTATAATTAGGGTTGCAGAATGAGAGTTTCAAATAAAGTATTCAACAGTCTCTGTTTTATAAATATCTAAGCATGTCTGCCTATCTCAAATCTATGTCAAAATATACATTTGTATACTTTTTTAAGTATTATAAACGACTTGGGCAATCGTGTGTTTTTTTAATCGTAATGAAATTTGCAACTATAAATTAATAATTCTTTGCCTTTATATTGATATACTAATCTATGTTCCAAGTCTATTCGTCTAGACCAAAATCCAGTTAAATCATATTTTAATGGTTCTGGTTTTCCAAGTCCTTCAAATGGAGTTCTTTGAATATCTTTAATCAGTTCGTTAATTTTTCTCAGGATTTTTTTACCTTCATTTTGCCACGAAATATAATCTTCCCAAGCATTTTTTGAGAAAGTGATTTTCATTAGTCTTCAATCAATTCATTTATAACTGTATTTCCACTTCTCATTTGTTTAATTGATTCGTATAACCTATCAGCATTTGCTTTTGAACTTAATAAGTGGACAGTTTCCATAATTGAATTATATTCATCTAATGAAATCATAACAGTTCCTTTCCCTGATTTCCTCTTAATAATTAATGTTTCATTATTATCTTCAACATTGTCAA
>CAZBZX010000226.1:0-7256 GCA_964496465.1 uncultured Bacteroidales bacterium | reverse complement strand
AAAAGGGAATTGTCCTGTTGAAGTTTGGTTTACCTGTTTTAATAAATTCCGGCTAATTTTCAGGTTGTTCACAAATCGCTGATTTCCTTCTTTTAGGTAATTGAGTGCTAATTTAGGGTTTATATTATCCTGACTTTCTTTTGTATGGGTCCACATTATTTATAATTTAAAATATAGTTTGACGCTTCTTTAATATTTTCACACACCGTAATATCTTTAGATATATCTTTTTCATGATCTTTCCCATGCCCTGTTAAAACATAAATAGGAATTATACCAGAATTTATTCCACACATAACATCTGACATGTGATCACCAATAATAAATGATGTAGATTTATTAATATTATATTTTTGAACTGCAGTATTAATAAAATAAGGATTTGGTTTTCTACAAATGCAATTATCTTCTGTATTATGAGGGCAACAGAAAATGTCACGAATTTCAATCCCTTTTGAATTTAATGTTTGAATAATAAAATTGTTTACATTTTCTACTTCCTCCACTGTAAGAAGTTTTTTTGCTATACCCGACTGGTTAGTAATAATAAATAAAAGAAATTTTTCTTGTAAAAGTTTGAGTGCCTCAAAACTTTCAGGATAGAAAATTACTTGTGCGGGATCATTAATATATCCTGTATCTTCAATGATGGTTCCATCCCGGTCTAAAAATACAGCAGAACTTTCTTGCATAGAAAATTAATTATCAGCGGCAAATATAATGAAATGAAATTAAAATTTTCTAATGTAATTTTATTACATAAATATAGAAATGCATTAACTATTAATTTTATAGTAGGGTAAGTATAAAGTAGGCTCAAATCCTAATTTTTCAGCTAATTGATACGATTCTTTATTTTCAAGCCTGCAAGCCCAAACTGGCGCATAATTATTTTCTAGGCAATAATCAATTAATGCAGAGCAAGCATATTTGGCATATCCCTTTCCCCGGTAATTCTCAATTGTTTCTATTCCAAGTTCCAATTTATTGTCGAGTAAAAATGCTGAATAAGAAGTTGAAGCATGTTTTCCATTAACCATTAAACTAAATCCAATACCCATCTTTAAAAAATCTTCCGCTTTATCCCAAAAATGTTTTGGTACCACAGTTCCTTCAATACTTTCGAAGAGTTTTTTGTTAGTCCTAACAATATCGTGCTTTTGAGTAATATTTTTTTGCTTAAAAAGTTGATATTTTTTAATATTAAACTTAAAGTTTACTCGTGTATTTTTTTCTATTTTTTCTTCAATGGTGCTTCCTTTTTTTCGCGATGCATTTTCCAGTAACCTAAGAAATTTTTCATTACATGAATCTGGTGAAACCTGCATCCATTCCACTTGTGATCTTGTTTTATTCACATTTAAAATATATTCAATATATTCATCATTAAATTTTTCATTCTCTAAATCACCAAATAACAAGGTCATTCCATAAGGATGAATAACATAAAAAGTGGTTGGCTTTTCAATACTATCTGCATATACTTTTCCGGTTATGTGATGTTTAATAACCGACTGGGCAAATAAAGTATTGATCTTTAATTCTTCAATTGGTTCTAATGCCAAATCGTAGTTATGTTTTTCTAATAAAATCATTAATTTGAATTTGTTAAAGAATGTAAAATAAATAAACTTCGGCAGTATTTTTGATGTTATTCCTTATTTTTATAATATTGAAAAATGAGAATGAAATTTAAAGCACTGTTACTAGTAATTTTTCTATTTTTTACTTATTCTGGTTTTGGTCAGTTAGTATATAGTTACTTAGAGCTTGGCAGGCAGGAACTAATTAAAAACAATTATCCGAAAGCTATTTCTTATCTGAATTATTCCATTCAAACACGTCCGGATCATTATGAAGCATATTTTTTTCGGGGTGTGGCAAAATATTACCTCGACGATTATTATGGAGCAGAACAAGATTATAATAATGCCATAGAAATGTTCCCTCCTGATAAGCGATTTTATATTTTTCGGGCTATGGTCAGGGATAAACAATTCAATATTGATGGCGCATTTAAAGATTATAATACTGCCCTTTCGATTGATTCAGGATATGCCATGGTTTATTTTAACCGATCGCTAACTTATTTACGATTGCATGATTATAAAAATTCCTTGAAAGATGCAAATGAAGCTATTAAATTGAAAATTAATGAGGTAAATATTTACCTAATCAGGGGTGCTGCTCATTCAGGACTCGAGGAGTATAGTGAAGCTATATACGATTTTAATAAAGTTTTAGCTAATAATCCATTTAACTTCAATGCATTTATTTATAGGGCAATTGCTTTAATGAGCTTATCGAGCCTCGATTCTGCCATGATGGATCTGAATTTTGTAATCGATATGGACTCTACAAACTCACTGGCCATTTATTACAGGGCTATATGCAAAATGAAAATGGAAAAGATCGAAGAGGCTTTAATTGATTTGGATAAAGTAATATCGATTTCACCCTATAATTCGCTTGCTTACTATTATAAAGGGGTTTTGTTAAATGAAAAAGAAGAAGGAAGCAAAGAGGCTTTATCTTGTTTTAATAAGGCATTATCGTTAGATTCAGATAATATTCTTATTTTATATGCCCGTGGAATAAATAAATATCAGCAAAAAAAATATAAGGAAGCGATGGAGGATATGAATAGTCTGTTGAAAATTTATAAGGACTTTGCCGATGCTTATTCTCTGAGAGCGGCAATTAAGAGTAACTTAAACGATTATGAAGGCTCAAAAGCAGATCAAATGAAAGCCCTTGAAATTAATGAAAAAAATAATGTGAAAGATGATGATCAAAAATATGCCGAGGGAATAGAATTAATGAAACTAACAGATTTTACAGGCGATTTCATTAGTATGAGTGAGAAAAGAAAATTTGTTCAGTTCCAGGAAAAAGATATTGAATTAAAACCATTTTTTAGAATTACTTTATTTCCGGAAAAAAACAAAGAGGTTTATGTTTACAAACCTCAAAATCCGAAAAATTATTCAATTTCTTTATTATCAATAATTTCAAGTGATGAGACTTGCTCAATAGAAGAAATGAGGGATTTATTAAATGAAATTGATAGTCTTCAGGAGAAAACCAATTCGATGGAACTTTTAATTAAAAGGGCAACAATTAATTATTCACTATCAAATTATTTACAATCATTAACTACCTTAAATCAATTAATTTCAAATGGATATAATGAAGTTGTTTCGAGATTTACAAGGGCAAATATTATGCTTGAATTGCTTGAACTGGTGCAGAATAACGATGAAAATTATCAGCAAATAATTACTTCGTTTTTTGAAGAATATTCAAAACAAGAAGATTTTATAACCATTTCATTTGCTAACGTAATTAAAGATTATAATAAAGTAATTGAGATGGATCCTAAATTTATATATGCATACTATAATAGAGCCTATGCTAAATATTTAACCAAAGAATTTAATGGGGCGATTGATGATTACTGGAAGGTTATAAAACAAAATCCCGGATTACCTGAAGCGTATTATAACCGTGGATTAATACTAATATTTATTGGGGAAAAAACATTAGGTTGTGAAGATATCAGAAAAGCCGGAGAATTAGGAATTACAGATTCTTATAATGTGCTGAAACGATTTTGCGGCTTGTAACACCATCTTCCAGATGGTGACAGTGCCGTCTGGAAGACGGCGTTACAGTTTTTTCGCAAGCACGCAGGTTTTTTTATACTTTTTTACGTTTCCTTTTAAGTCGTAAGTTTGGATATATATGATGTAGACTCCAATTTGGGCTAGTTGTCCAAAGTCATTACTGCCATCCCAATAAAATGATCCGAATGTTTCTAACAATACATGATCTGCAATGGTTCTAATTATCCTGCCTTTGGAATTATAAATAATAATAGTTGCAATGCTTCCTGGTTCATCAAGTTGATAATCAATCTCTATTAAATCTTCAAATCCATCGTTATCAGGTGAAAATACTTTGTTGACTAACTTAAATGATTTTTTAATGACCTCCTTATTCCTATACTGGGAGTTTTGATATCCTGGAGTAGCATAACCTACTGTCTCAGCAGCAGAATGCCAATTATTTTTGTCATTCGTTGCTTGTTCAGGTTTAACGCGTTCTAGCGAAACACCTTCTGTATTTGGTAATAGTTCAAAATGCATATTTTCATTATACTCAAATTCATCAATCACTTTTTGATAAATATCAAAAATAACAACTATCCCTTCATCATTCGGAAAATTGGGAAGTTGTTTTATTTCTATAATTGATTTTGGATTTGGACAATAATAGGATGTATGTATATTTTCGAAAGATGTTGTTATAGCAAAATATTCATATGGAAAAAATAACCTGCTTATTTCTGAAACTTTGCAAAAATTATTTATTTCTCCAGTAACAATTTCTTTGGTAGCAATTATTAGTTTATTCAAATCGAATACTTTTGAAGAATTATTATAGAATTCAATAAAATCCTCTCCATTACCAATAGGATTAAATAATAATTCATTTATCACAATATCATTAAATGCTGGTGTATCAGGCAATGCAAAAATAATATCCTGAATATCTTCAGAAATATTCCCTGCACAATCTTCTAAATTTGAATGAATACTTAGTCGATATTGTTTATTTGTTTGAAAAGCTGTTTGAAAGGATAATTTAATAACTGAATAGTCAGGGGGATTTAATTCTAATATTATAGGAGTTCCAATTTCATCGCTTACTGAAATACTTGAAATGTTAATATTTTTCCCAGGATTTAAGGATTCATTTAAAAATAATAATATGGCATTTCTATCAGCTACTCCAATTCTATCCAGGTATGGTGAATCTAAATCTTTATTTTCAATAGATACCAAGTTTTTATACCCGGGAGTTCCGCCTGATTTCGAAATAGAAGAAGACCAGTTTTCTTTTTTTCCGCAGGGATTATTTACATCTATCATTTCGAGTGACCAGCCACCTTCCTTTTTCAGGATATTATCATGCCAGCTTTCATTATAATTTACAAAGTGAATCAGGTCAGAATCTTTATCAAATAATTGTATTAAATTTTCCAAATTAGTTAAAGAAGGAAAATTCTGGAGAGGAATGATTTGTATGTCTGAAAATTCTTTTTGTGCTTTATCAGGAATAATAATAATGTATTCTTCTGTTTTTAATTTAAATTGGGGTAGCGTATAGAATTTATTATTGAATGTAAAAAACCAACCTGACAATTCAATTGTGTTATCTGAATTATTAAAAAGTTCAATATATTCATATTCAGGCAACTGAACAGAGGGCTCCGGATCGATCATAAGTTCATTGATTAAAACTTGTCCGAATTCAGTAATAATGGGTATTTTTTTGGGTACAATAGAATCGTTAAAAGGATCTCCTTTGATTATGACATCATCGAAAAAAAATTTATTTGAACGCGTTGAGGTATAAGCGCATACTATGCCAAAATACTCTGATGTATAATAATTATTATCAAAAGCAGCTCCTTCCAATTCGTAATTTCCTGTTAACGACAAATCAGAATATAATTCCCAGTTTCCATAAACATCACGAGTAACTTTAACATAAACAAATACCGAATCAACATCAAGCAAATCATCTTTTCCATCAATAATCTTAGTTTGCTTCATCGCATCTTGACGATATAAACTAATTTCATCATTTACGCCTCCAATTTTTACAAAATAACCATCAACATCTGATTCAAGATTTGAATTATTCGAAGTTAAATATACATTGCAGTAATTGGAGGATGATGGATTAAACTGAAGTTTAACAAAAATATTCCATATTGCATCATTTATGCACTCAGATAAAGTTGAAAGAGAGGAGATACCGGCAAAGCCTGGATTGTTTAACTGGAGTTGATTGTTTTTATTAACTGTAAACTCAGAAGTATCTCCTTCCCAGGTTACATTTGATGATAAATTGCCATCATTGAAAGTTTCTGAAATTTGCGCATGTATAATTGTAATAATTAGTAATTTTGCGCCTAAAAGGGTGATTAACGATTTCATATTAACTTAACTTATTTAATTATTTCACAACTAACGAAAAAAACGTTAAAAAATCGAACGTTTTTTTAAAAATTCATTTTTATGCTGAAATTTGTCAGCATAAACGATTTTGAAAGATATAAAAAATTAGATTAATTTAAAATTTACAGCTATGAAAGTTGCAATAGTTGGCGTCAGTGGAGCCGTTGGACAAGAATTTTTAAAATTATTAGAGGAAAGGAATTTTCCACTCGATGAGCTAGTATTATTTGGTTCGGAAAGAAGTGCAGGTAAAACCTATACTTTTAAAGGAGAAAAATTAACAGTAAAATTATTAAAACATAATGATGATTTTAAAGGAATTGATATTGCTTTAACTTCTGCAGGGGCAGGTACTTCAAGGGAATTTGAAAAAACAATTACCAAATACGGAACTGTAATGATTGATAACTCAAGTGCATTCAGAATGGATGAAGATGTGCCGTTGGTTGTACCTGAAGTAAATCCTGAAGATTGTAAAAACCGTCCCCGCAATGTAATTGCTAATCCTAATTGCACGACTATTCAAATGGTAGTTGCTTTGCAACCAATTGAGGAATTATCACATATTACAAAGATACATTTATCAACTTACCAATCTTCAAGTGGAGCAGGTGCAGCAGCTATGGATGAGTTAATTGAACAAAATGGACAATTGGTTAGAGGAGAGAAACCGCTTGTCAATAAATTCCAATATCAATTGGCCTATAATGTTATTCCGCAGGTTGATGTATTTTTAGATAATGGATATACAAAAGAGGAAATGAAGACATACCATGAAACTCGAAAGATTATGCATTCGGACGTGGTAGTTAGCTCAACTTGCGTTCGGGTACCTGTATTGAGAGCCCATTCAGAAGCCATCTGGATTGAAACAGAAAAGGAACTTTCTCTTGAGGAAGTGAGAGGGGCTCTGGCAAAAGCACCCGGAGTTACTGTTGAAGACGATCCGGCAAATAAAATATATCCTATGCCATTGTTTGTTGCTGGGAAAAATGATGTATATGTTGGCCGATTAAGGAAAGATATTACTAATGAAAAAGGATTGACACTATGGTGTGTTGGCGATCAAATACGTAAAGGTGCTGCATTAAATGCTTTACAAATCGCTGAATATATGATTAAAGAAAAACTTTTATAAAAATTTATAGTTATATTTTATAAAGCTGCTGTATTTTAATACAACAGCTTTTTTGTTTTGTTTTATTTTTTCGATTAATTTATATTTTA
>CAZBZX010000225.1:0-7329 GCA_964496465.1 uncultured Bacteroidales bacterium | reverse complement strand
ATAATACTCAATTTCATTATTGTTTTCATATTTAAATTTTTAAATTTTAAATTTGTTTCATTATTCAAATTATATCTTAAACCTGCATAAACCATTCGTCCGGTAATAGGCCCCCAAACCATAGATGCATCAAAATAATCACTAAACGGGTAATTTGCCGAAATAATAGGATTGTTTTGTTTATAATTAGTTAAATTCTCAACTCCGGAATAAACTTCAAGTTTTCTAAATCTTCGTGTTATTTGTCCATGAACTATTACATATGCAAGGGAAACACCCTCATATCGATATTCTTCAGGATTACTAATTGTGGAAGGCAATTGTTTTTGTCCATTATATTGTCCGGTCAAATCAATTTGCCATTTATCATATTTAGTAGCATATGAAATGTTTATTAATCCTTTATGCTTATTCATAAATGGGATATTAATCAATTTTTTGTTTATTGTTGCCTTTACATCATTATAACGATAAGCAAATAAAAATTCAAAGTTCTTGATAAAATCCAGTGTTACCTGAGCTTGAAAGCTGTTTGAATAGGATTGTCCGTTCAAGTTGTAAAAATGAATTTCCTGAGGACTTTGTTCCATATCGGCAATAACCTGATTTATAAAATCAGTTCGATAAAAATCAAGAGTCAGATTTAATATCTTTTCCTCCTTTTTATAAAATTCATGAGTGAAATTTACTCCATAATTCCAAGCATTCTCAATATTCAAATTATCATCTATAAACACATTTCTGGAGCTTGCTAAAGTTGACAAATTCTCAGTAAATATATTAGACGAACGATAGCCTTTTCCAATTGAACCACGAATTGTTGATTTCTCATTTAAATTATATTTCACATGTATTCGTGGTGTATACAATACTCTATAATTGCTGTTATTATCAATTCTTATGCCAGCAATAAATATAAATTTGTTTGGACTTAAATAGGTATACTGACCAAATATTCCGGGCACCTTTTCTATTCTTTGGTAAGGAGTTGAAAGATACCTTTCATCATAATTATCGCTAAAGTAGCTTATACCAGTGGCAACTAGATGTGATGTATTTTTGATATAAGAATTAAAGATAATGTTAGTATAAAAATACTCTTGATTACCATAGTAATTTTTTAACCCGAAAAATGAATTTAAGTCCATTTGGTTATAACCAACAATAACGCCAAGACTTGTTGAATGTATATAGAAAACATATCCTGTTTTTCAAAAAAATTGATAGTTTTTAATTTGCCTGTTAATGCCATAATAAAGGTTATTATTTAGGCTATTAACATAATTCACCTGGCCTCCAAATCCATTATCCTGCAGATATCCGAAACCAACCTGTGATTTTAACTTATTTGTTTGAAATTGCCATCGGTTTAATACACTAATCAAATTGGTATGCGGAATATCAACAAATCCATCATTATTTTGGTCCATTGAATTTTTTATAATTGATCCATGCGTTAGCAGCATTGAACTCCATTTGTCATTTAATCTGACTGATGAAATAACATTGCCTTCCAATTTTTGATCACTATTACTATATAAATTCAAAAATAAAGGTTCAGTTTTTTCTGGTTTTTTCAATTCCAGGTTAATTTGTCCAGAGGTAGATTCATACCCATTAATAACTGATGAGGTTCCTTTGGAAATTTGGATTGATTCAAGCCATGAACCCGGAACTTGGTTTAATCCATAAATTAATGATAACCCCCTAATTAATGGAATATTTTCATTTAATATCTGCGCATACTTACCATCCAATCCAAGCATTTTAATTTGCTTGGCCCCCGAGATAGCATCTGAATAATTAACATCAATTGTTGCGCTGTTTTCAAAACTTTCCGATAAATTACAACAAGCCAATTTTTCCAGTCCATTTGAGGAAATTACCTCCGTTTTAATTGGTTTAATGGAAGAAATATATGTTCCCTGTACCCTTTCAGAAATAACAACTTCATCAACACTAGTCCCTGATTTCAGTACTACATTTAAACTTTTATTTTTATTAATTATATCAATTGTATCGTTCTTATAACCAATAAAACTAAAAACGATTTTATTGTTTCCTTTTGCTTCAGGCAATATAAAAAAACCAGAATTATCTGTTATTGTACCTATTGTAGTATTTAAATAATACACATTAGCACCAATCAATGGTAAAGTATCGTTATTTGAATTTATATCAGTAACTCTTCCGCTAATCTGTCCAGATAAGTGATTAATAAAAATAATCTGAATAATAAGATATATTAAAATTTTAATTGTTTTCATCGTTAATTCCCCTTAAAATCTTATTTCCAAAATATTAAATGTTAAATGCTTTAATACTCGGATGATTAATAATTTTAGTGATTTTTAATTTAGAGGAAAGAAATCAAATAAGAAAACAACAAATAAGCTTAACAATTTTAGTGGATAAATATCCTGGTGGTTTTATAATTGTTGAATCGAAGTTTTCAATTATAATATTTTTAAATAGTTTATTTTGAATGATAGCAATAACTGTTACAAATGATTCTATTTCAATATTTTGTATGTTGAATGAATAATCATTATCAACCTGCAATAATTTACTTTCATTATGGCAACAATTATCATTCAATCCGCAGCAAGATTTAGCTTCATTATTTATTTTAACCGAAACTAAATGTGTTCCACAATAATGTTTAGAAATAGTAAATCCGGTTGTTGAAATCAACAACAAAGTAACTACAATTATATTTAATACATTTTTAAACATCTTTACTTATATTCATACTAAAGTAACGTATTAATACTGGTTTTGTTTATTAAAAGAATGTTAAAAGAATTTATAAATAATCAAATTACAAAAGATATTTTATGTTGTCTTACATTTTCACTAATTTTAAATATCTAATTATTTGCAACTATGAAAGGTTTTGCCAGTGATAATAATGCAGGAGTTCATCCAGAAATCATTTCAGCGATTAATGAGGTTAATATTGACCATACAATTGGATATGGTGATGATAAATATACAAAAGATGCAATAAGTTTAATTAAAAAAAATCTTGGTAAGAACTGTGAAGTATTTTTTGTATTTAATGGTACAGCTGCCAACGTTCTAGGAATATCTGCAGTAACTAATTCATATCAAGCAGTTATATGTGCAGAAACAGCTCATTTATACGAAGATGAATGTGGAGCACCTGAAAAATTCTCAGGGTGCAAGCTTTTACCGGTAAAAACAAATGATGGAAAACTAACCGTTGATTTAATAAAGACGCAAATGAAAGGGATTGGATTCGAACATCATGTTCAACCTAAAGTAATTTCTATATCTCAATCAACTGAACTCGGAACGGTTTATTCTTTCGATGAAATAAAAACTATTACAAAATTTGCACATCAAAATAACTTATACCTCCATATGGATGGGGCCAGAATTTATAACGCAGCTGTATGTTTAAATGAATCATTAAAGAAAATTACAAACGATGCAGGTGTAGACATTTTATCATTAGGTGGAACCAAAAATGGAATGATGTATGGCGAAGCAATAATCTTTTTTAATAAAAAACTTACTGAAAATTTTCAATTTATTCGAAAACAAGGAATGCAGCTTGGATCAAAGATGCGATTTATTGCAGCCCAGTTTAATGCGTTATTTGCTAATAAATTGTGGTATAAAAATGCCAGCCATGCAAACGAAATGGCACAACTTCTGGCAAATAAAATTCACGATATACCACAAGTAAAAATTACTCAAAAAGTGGAATCGAATGCTGTATTTGCAACAGTACCTCCTTATTATGTTTCCGAACTTCAACATAAATATTTTTTCTATGAATGGGATGAAAATAAATCAGAAGTGAGGTGGATGGCTTCATTTGATACTACACAAGAAGATGTAATCAACTTTGTAAAACATATTAAAGATACCATTGGAGTAGAGGAAGAAAAAAAATGCCATATATGCGAAAACACAAATCTTGAATTATTTACTGATAAAAAAACAAACTCAAATTATTTTTCTTGTAAAAATTGCGGATACATATTCATCGATCCTGATAAAATACCAACCATTGAAAAAGAAAAGGAACGGTATTTAAAGCATAATAATGCTGAGGAAAATAGCGGATATGTTGAAATGTTTGAAGAATTTATTGAAGCTGGAATTGAACCTCATAACCGCGGTATTAAAACAGCACTTGATTTTGGTTGCGGTCCTACCCCTGTGCTTCAAAAAATATTAGAAAGTAAAGGCATTAAGACTGATATTTACGATCCATTCTTTTTCCCAGAAAAAATTTACGCAAATAAAAAATACGATTTAATTACCTGTACAGAAGTATTTGAGCATTTATACAATCCTATGGCAATTATGGAATTATTTGCAGCACATTTAAAGAATAATGGTATAATAGCTATTATGACTATGTTCCATCCAAACGACAAAGCTAAATTTCTTGACTGGTGGTACAAGCGCGATGAAACCCATATTTCATTTTTCAATCACCACACATTAGAATACATGGCATCGAGGTTTGGATTAAAAGTTGTTATGTGCTCAAGAAAAAATATTTGCATTATTGAAAAACCCGGAAGTTCTAGTTAGATAAATTTTTGCATTGTAATACCAACTTCTAGTTGAGATTTTTCACCATCTGGAAGATGGTGTTACTATAGAAGTTAAACTTAATTTAAAATGATATTAGAACTATTTCTAAAAATCATTTTTGAATATTTATACTTTGGATAACCAATTGTTAAAGCTCCGTAAATTTGCATTTCCTTTTCCATTTTCAATTCTTTTTCAAGAATTTTATGGTTCGAAATAGCATAACCTATCACACAAGTACCCATACCTTTCGAATGTGCTGCTAATCGTAAATAATGCAGTTGCCCATCAACATTATCTTTCGACATTTTATTTGACTTTGATGCAACTAATAATATTAAAGCAGGGGCATTATAGAAAATAGGATGCAATCCTTTATGAAAATTTTCGATTTTCTCCATAATAGTTGGTCTCATCTTTTTTATATAATCTGCAGAAGACCTGGAAATAATTGAAATGATGGAATATATAAAAGGGTTTAAAATTTTCAATAATTTAATAAAATGATCAATTATAATAGATTCCAATTTTTCCATTTTTAATTGGTTAGTAATAATATAGTAGCTAACATTATTCCAATTACTTGCACTGGGGGCATAACTAGCAATTTTAATTAATTCGTTTAACTCATTTTCATTGACAGATTTTTCCTTATATCTTCTAACAGATCGTATCCCGGCAAGGTAAGAACTTATGTCAATAGCAATTGGCTTAGCAAATTCACCAATTACTTCCCCCCTCTTAAAATTTATAATATCAATAACATTTGTTGGACAAATGGCAAGACAATGGCCGCATTCTATACATCTCTCATCATGTTGAACAGATGGAAAGGAATTTTCATTTTTCTTAAAAATTAGTTTTGGACAAACTTCAACACAAAGATTACATTTGGTACATTTATCTTCTGAAATATTTACTTTCTTTGCCATAATTATTTATTTGTGATGCAAAAATAACATCTATTTATTTTATATTTCAATCTGTGGAGATTAAACCTAAAAAGAATTGTTGAATTAAATAATGAAAAGTAAAAAGGATAAAATAAAATACATAAATAATCTGAATAAATCAGTTGGAAGTACCATTCAAAAAAATCAGTTAATAGAAGAAAATGATCGTGTTTTAATCGGCTTATCAGGGGGAAAGGATTCGTTAGCATTATTAGAGGTGCTCGCTGATAGACACAGGTGCATTCCATTTAAATTTGAAATCATTGCAGCTCATATTAATGTGACAGATGTTTCTTATGAAATTGATAATTTATACTTAAATACATTATGTGAAAAATTAAATATTCCTTTATATATTAAACATATCTCAATTGATTTAAAAAAAGATCCAAAAAAAGGAGTATGCTTTGTATGTTCATGGCAGCGAAGAAAGGAATTATTTTCATTATCTAAAGAACTAAATTGTAATAAATTGGCATTAGGGCATCATTTAGACGATGCGAATGAAACTTATTTAATGAATATGATTTATCATGGTTCAATAAGCGGGATGCCCTATAAATTAAAAATGTTTCATGGACGAATGGAACTTATCAGGCCTTTACTCGACCAGAGAGAGGATAAAATAAAAACCTATGCCCGTTATCGCAACTATCCTTCAGAAAAGAAGTTATGTCCTTATGGTGATGTTACAAAACGAAAGGCTATTAAATCAATTTTAAATAGAATTGAAAAAATACATCCTGATGCCCCAAAAAATATATTTAGATCTCCTAACAATATCTTTGAAGAATATTTACCATTAAAGAAGTCTTAAAAAAAAAAGACCTCACAGTATTAAGAGCTTGTGAGGTCCAACCATTAAAAACCAATTTCTCTACCAACCTTCATGCTGGGTTAATTTTCCTTGGTTTGTTATAATTTCGCGCTGTGGTAAAGGCAAAAAATCATTTTTTGGTGATTCAAATGCTATTGGAAATCCGAGAGGCGTATGCGAGCCTTTCAATAAACTTTCGGCAATATTCCATCGTACCATATCGAAAAATCTGTGTCCTTCAAGTGCTAATTCTTTTCGTCGTTCGCTAATTAGCTGATCCATTGTAACAGTTCCAGTTAAATTGGCTGGTACTGTACCACCAACACACATTCTCGCACGAGTTCGTACTTGGTTAATATATTCCAATGCTTTATCGTTATTATTAAGCATTATTGCAGCTTCAGCAGCCATAAGATAAATATCAGCATACCGGATAAGTATTGTGTTATAAGGAGACTTTTGCCAACCATGACCAGGAGCGCCAGCAAATTGATCTCTAGAAAGTTCGAATTTATTAATATAATACCCTGTACCGCTATTCGTGAAATCAACTAAGCCATTTTTACCACTTGCCAGTTGTATAGAGTCGCCAGGCATAGAAATATTTGAACGTAAACGAACATCAGCATCTTCATATTCATCAACAAGGCTTTGCGTAGGCCAGCCTAAACCCCAATAAGATGTTGCTTTCATTACCCCCGCATCATTCCAATATCGGGCAGAAGTCCATTGTGTTAAAGATCCTGCACGAGTTAGTGTATATACTACTCCATCATTTATAAACTGTATTGAAAATATACATTCTTTCGAATTTTCACCTTCAATAGTAAAAATATATCTATATGCATTGGTGGCCGGATCGATCCATGTATTATATGTAGTTCCATCAATACCAATTAACTCATATTTACCTGAAGCCATAATATCTTCGCATACACTTAGTACATCTCCCCATTTTTCATTTTGGCCTTCAAATCTGCT
>CAZBZX010000224.1:0-7347 GCA_964496465.1 uncultured Bacteroidales bacterium | reverse complement strand
AAGTTATGCTATTACCCGCTATTAAAATTTTACGGAAGAAACAAAACGAAGAATTTTTGGTTGTTAACATGTTCTTTCAAATTGTCATTCTGAAGAAATATATTTGAAAGCAAGGTCTCTAAGGGAAGAAATTACCAATAGCTTTAATAAGGAATTTGAAAAAGTGGATATAATTTTATCTCCGGTTTCGCCCAATATGCCACCAAAAATAGGCGATAGCTTAAAAGATCCTTTGGCCATGTATTTGTCTGATGCATATACAGTTGGATTTAGTTTAGGCGGACTTCCTACATTAACGGCTCCTGTGGGAACTGAGATAGGTATACAAATTACTGCTGCCAAAAAACAGGAAGAAAAAATATTGAAATTTGCCAATTTTTTAAATGAAATAATTTAATGGATATTGAAAAGCTTATACAGGAACTAGATGTGCAAGGACTGGAAGTGGTTATAGGCCTTGAAACGCATATACGGTTAAATACCGCATCCAAATTATTTTGTTCGTGTGCCAACCAGGAAATTGAGGAACCAAACACAAATATATGTCCTGTTTGTACAGGACAAATGGGAGTTTTACCAGCTGTAAATAAAGAAGCTATTAGAAAAGCTATTTATTTTGGAAAAGCAGTAGGTTCAAGCATGCGGAATACAGTTATTTGCTGGGACAGAAAGCATTATGAATATCCTGATTTACCTAAGAATTTCCAGTTAACTCAATTTCAAAAACCAATTATTCCTGATGGAAGAATAGAATGTTACAGGGAGGATGGTACTACATTTACTGTTGAACTTGAACAAGTTCATATTGAAGAGGATGCAGCAAAATTAATGCACGAGCGTAACCAAACCCTGGTTGATTTTAATAAAGGTGGAGTACCATTAATTGAAGTGGTTACAAAACCATGTATTCATAATATGAAGGATGCTTCTATTTATGCACAGTATCTTCAGCGAATAGTGCAAAATTTAGGTATTTCAGAAGCAAACTTAGAAAAAGGTGAATTTAAAAGTGATGTAAGTGTTTCTTTACATAAAAAGGGGACCATTGACTTAAATCCTCGTGCTGAAATTAAAAACCTGAACTCGTTCAAGTTTATGATGGAAGCTATCTTAGAGGAAGTTACTAAACAATTTGATTATTATATAGAACATAAAACTTTCAGGCCTGATCAAACTACAGTTTTATTTGACGCAGATTTAAAGCAGACTAAAACCATGCGTAAAAAGGAGTTTGCAGCTGATTATCGTTATGCCCTTGAACCTGATATTCCATTTGTAAATATTAAAAGTGCAATTGATGAAATTAAGGTTGATACTAGTCTGTTACCTTTTTCAATCGAATCAACATTAATTAAGGGTGGAGTTAGGCCACAAGATGCCAAGTTTTTCACGTCAGATCCTAAAAGGTCAAAAGTATTTTTAGGCATTAATGAATTTCTTAACGATCCACTTTTTGTAGCAAAAACCCTTACTAACAATTTAAAGACTGAGGAATATATTAAAATCACAAATATTCACAGCTTTAAAGAAGTTTTTTTATTATTAAAACATGAAAAAGTATCAGTTGATTTGTTTCAAAATGCAATTAATCAGTTACTTGATGACGGGGATTTTGATTATATAAAATACGTTAATGAAAATAGTATTTCTGAAGATAAAATTCAGAATAGTATAATAGAAGTGATTTTCGAAAATCCTTCTATAGCTGAAGAAATTAAGGCAGGAAATTTAAACAAAGCTGGAATCCTGGTTGGAAAAGTAATATCAAAAGTTGGAAAAGGGGCTTCAGGAAAAATTATTAGGGAGCGAATTATTAGTGAATTAACAGGTGTTGAAATTCAAACGAAAGAAAAAAATGAAGAAAAGGAGTTAACTTCTTCTGGGATTAGGAAATCAAAAATTGCCAAAGGAAAAAAATTAGATTTAAATGAAATAATCGTAAAAGATAAATACCGCACTCATCTTATTTCAGATATTTCAACTGATAGCTTAAATGAAACAGTAACCCTGGCAGGCTGGGTTTCAAGTGTTCGTGACCATGGAGAACTTGTTTTTATTGATTTACGTGATGCTAGTTATGAAATCTTCCAGGTAAGATTAAACCGTGAAAATTTTTCAAACCTTGACGAACTAACAAGAATTAATCCTGAGTCGGTAATAATGGTTAATGGTAATATTATTACCCGAAGTAAAGATGATTATAACCCAGGAATAAGGACTGGCACACTTGAATTAGACACTAAAGAATTACACATTTTAAATTTGTCTGACACATTACCATTTGAAATTCGAAGGGCGTCAAAATCATCAGAAAGCATACGTTTTAAATATAAATTTCTCGATCATAGAAACTCAGATACAAGAAGGGCAATCGTGAACCGCCACAGGGTTATTAAATTAATCCGTGATATTTTAGATAAGGAAAATTTTCTTGAAATTGAAACTCCTATATTAAGTGCCGGAACAGATGAAGGCGCAAGAGAATTTATTGTTCCGAGCAGAAAATTTCCAGGTAAATTTTATACGTTGCCTCAGGCCCCTCAACAATTTAAGCAAATGCTTATGGTGGGTGGTTTCGATAGGTATTTCCAAATTGCACGATGTTTTCGAGATGAAGATTCACGAGGTGACAGACAACCTGAATTTACTCAATTGGATATCGAGATGGCCTTTGTTAGTATGCAGGATATTATGGATATTAATACCCATTTGTTTAATGAAATAGTTAAAACTATATATGGTGATAAGTGGAGGTTGTTTCCTGTAAAGGTGATGTCATACTATGACGCTATGCTTAAATATGGTACGGATAGACCGGATTTACGATATGATTTAGAAATGCAGGATATTACCAAAATTGTAAAGGAGACATCATTCCAGGTGTTTACGGAACCAATAGAAAATGGGGGTATAGTAAAATGTATTAAGGTAGAAGGGAAGCTAACTAAACAACGCATATCAAAAGGACAGATTGAAAGATTAACAACAATTGCGCAGGAAAATGGACTGGGTGGATTAGCTTATATTATTGTAAATGAGAATGATTTACAATCACCAATTATTAAATATTTAGGTGAAGAGATTGCAGCTAAAATAATTAAAGAAACGAATGCTGTAGTTGGAGATATAGTTTTTTTCTCTGCAGCTGATTATAAAACTGCAAACAAAGCCCTTGATGCAGTTCGTCAGGAATTAGGCAAAATGTTGAAATTGATAAAACCAAAAGAACTGCACGCAGCCTGGGTTATTGATTTTCCACTTTTTGAAAAAACCGATGAAGGAAACTGGACATTCTCACATAATCCTTTTTCAATGCCAAAAAAAGAAGATATTGATAAACATTTAAAGGGCGAAAATATTGGCGAAATAATTTCTCAACAATATGATTTAATATTGAACGGGTATGAAATTGGAGGAGGTTCAATTCGTGCACATAAATCAGAAATATTAGAAGCTACATTTAGAAATATGGGTTACAATAAAGAAGAAATGATGAAAAGTGTAGGCCATATGTATGAAGCATTTCAGTATGGGGCCCCACCTCATGGTGGGATTGCATGGGGAATTGACCGGTTGATTATGATTCTCGAAAACAGATCTTCCATTCGTGATGTTATCGCATATCCAAAAACAGGAACAGGTGAAGACTTGATGTTTAATGCCCCATCACATCTATCAGATAAGAAAATACAAGAGGCAAATATAAAATCTATAGCGAAGAAGAAAGAAGAGTAGGAATAGACTTCGACAAATCTTAACATAAAAATTTTGTCAGACTAAGCTTGTCAAAGTCTGATTAGAAAGTAATAAATAAACAGGTATTAAAATTCAAGTTTGTAATTCACCACCGGAAGAATTCCCTGAAGAGTTGTTTCAACCATTTTCTTTTGATAATCATCCCAGTAAGCACCTGCAACATTTTGTATGTTAAGTACATTTTGAATATCTAATGAAAAGACATGTGCTTTGTTCCCTTTATTTATCCTGTAATTTGCACCAATATCTAAGCGAAAGTAATCTCTATGTTTAATTGACCAACGTTTATCTTCAGAATAGAATAGTCCAAACTCTCCTTCTTCTAAAGCTTTCAATTTTTCAATGTCTCTTGGCGTATCTCTTCTGCCTCCTGTCCATAAAAGTCTAAAATTAGCCCCAAGCATATTTTCATCTTTTATTATCCATTCTTTACCTCCTGTAAAATTGAATATATAATTGGCATTATACCTTGTATTATACCATTTTCCATTGAGTGGTTTATATTTTGCATCGAAAATAGATGCAGTAGCCAGGTAATAAAAGTTATTTGTGAAATATTTCTCTAATGTAAATTCAATACCATAATTTCTTCCAATGCCTTTATTTACTGCATCAAATCCAACATAATAATCATTTATTGTTGACCAGGTAGCAGATGTATCAGGAGAAACCGGAAGTTTTGATAAATCCTGGTAATACATTTCAATTAACATTTTTAAATCATCGCGAAACATCTTGCTATAACCAAGAACATAGTGTGTTGATTTTTGCAATTGTAAATCTTTATTCACATAATTCCAGTTTCCATCAGTATCAGGTTCTTTTACAAAGTATGTCATTAAATAATCATGTTTACTGTGCATTCCGAAACCGAAATTGACAGATTGGGAATTTGGTAATTTCAATATTAAGCCTGCTCTTGGTTCATAGGATTCTTCACCGGTTAAACCAAATTTAAAATAATGCATACCTGTATTTAAGGTTAATCTAGGTCCAATATTAAGTTTCGTTTGAATGTATCCCTGGTAAGTGTGTGTATTTCCATTTCCTTTAAGGTCATTTATCCAAAAATCTTCGAATTCATAATCCGATGTATAATCGTAAAAAAGTTTGCTTAAAATTACCCCGGTACGTAGCGAAAAATAAGCGTTGAATTTATGATTATACATGGTTGAAATTCTTCCTGCTGAAGAAAATAGTAATTCTTTATAGAAATAATCGCGTATATAATTAGAGTCAAGTCTATAGCTTTCATCTAAACTTGAATTCCCTGAATATGATAGAACTGTTTTAAAATAGGATTGTTTGGAAACAAACAATGTGTGCGTAATTCCCGTTGCACCCATATACGTTGTTGTATGATACCCATTCCTCATATATTCATTAAGCCAGATAGTTGAATCAGCAATTGGAGCATCTTCAATATAACCTTTACCTCCTAATCCCCAAATGGAAAAGCTTCCTATTTTTTTTGTAGGCAAATAAAATTTGAATGATAAATCTGAATATTCGGGAAGTAAGTCTCCGCTAATTCTAATTCCAATTAAATTTAATATGGAAAATGTAGCATAGCGATAGTTGAAAAGATAGGATCCTTTATAATTTTTACTAAAAGGTCCCTCCATACTAATATCAGCACCTAACGCTCCAAATTCAAAAGAATTTTCACGCTTTTCATTATTTCCATTACGTAACGAAATATCAAAAACACCCGATGTTGCATTTCCATATTCGGCAGGGAAAGCGCCACAATAAAAATCGGTTTTACCCATCATGTTCGAACTAAGTATACTTACATATCCGGCATCCCAACCTTCCATAGAAAAATGGTTTGGTATAGGAATTTGAACACCTTCTATACGCCATAACATAGCATTTGGAGAATTACCACGAATTACAATTTGGTTTGAAGCATCATTGTCGGTATTTACTCCGGCAAATGAAAGTGCCATACGTCCCGGGTCATGAACGCCGCCAGCAAACCTGCCAGCTTCTTCAACAGAAAACGAGCGACCACTTACAGTTGCCATTTCGTTTTGAGGAGTTCCTTTTACATAGGGTCTAACAATAACTTCTTCTAATTCTGTTAATGATTCGGAAAGCTGCAGAGTAAGGATAACTTCTTTTGCAGATCCAACCATAATTTCAGGCAATAAGAGTTCCTCATAACCTACATAACTTACTTTGATTGTATGCCGACCAAGAGGAACATTTTCTAATCGGAAATTTCCATCAAAGTCAGAAACACTGCCTATTAAAGGAGCAGAATTTAAAACTATGATATTTGCTCCGGGCAAAGTAATTTTTGAGTCTTTATCGATAATTTTGCCTCGTATGGTTTGAGTTAATCCTTTTGGTTTTTCAGATTTATTTTGATTACTTTTAGGGATTATCAAAATAACATCATTTATAATAGAATAGGTAAGATCAGTGTTTTTAAAAGCTTGATTTAAAGCCTCTTCTATACTTTCGTTTTTAACATTAACAGTAACTTTTGTGCCTTCTGGAATTTCTTCATGATTAAAAAAATAGTTCATTCCAGTTTGTTTTTGGATTTCTTTTAATAAATCTTCAATACTTCCATCTTTTATATTGATTGTTACATTTTTAGATTGTGCACTAAGAGTTATAGTTAACATTAATAAAAATACAACCATTATCATTTTGAGAACGTCATTGCGAATCCATTTTTGCGGATGAAGTAATCTGTTTAAATTGGTGCAAGAGATTGCTTCATCCCTTGTCCTCGCAATGCCATATTGTTTTTTTATTTTTCTCATAATTAAAATTGTTTTTTTAGTTTCACTTTAAGAATTTATTTTGAAATCTATATTTTGAGAGATGTTGCCGCATCTTCCAAAGTAATTTTTAAAACTCTATTTTATAACTTAAGTTAGGAACTGGAACTACCAATTCCCAGGGTTCAACTTGTTTAGTTTTATAATTATAGAAATAACCATAATTTTCTTTTGTCAGAAATACATTCATCATTTGCATTGACCATATACTTGAATGTTTCTTTTTATTTATACGGTAATTGATTGTTGCATTAACATAAAATTTACTAGGTTCCTTGTCTTCAAATAACTGTGAATTATAGTAAACAACATCTTCAGCTAAAACAGATTGTTTTGCATTTACTGGAGTTGTTCGCTTCCCTCCAACAAAATTCAGCTTAACATTTACTCCTAAAATTTTGTTTTTCTGATCCCCTATAATCCATTCTTTACCATAAAGTAAATTAATAACATACTTCGCATTAAACAGGGTGTTGTATTCAAAACCATCATCGCCTTTATATTTTGAGTCAAAAAAGGATGCCGTAAACAAATAATAATAACCATCATTCAGAAAACGTTCCAGGGTAATATCAATTCCTATATTTTTACCGGTACCAGTATTTATTAATTCCTTATTAAAGGAGAACCATTCGGTTTCCAAGTTTAATATAGAATAGTTGCTATCTGGAATTACCGGAACATCATATAAATATTGTATGTATGGTTCTATCTTCAACCGTAATTTTGGATTTATACTTATATCATATGCAAAAACCAGGTGATGCGCTTTTGAAATTTTTAAATCTTTATT
>CAZBZX010000223.1:0-7366 GCA_964496465.1 uncultured Bacteroidales bacterium | reverse complement strand
TGTTGCAGTACCAGAAGGAAAAGTAGCTTTCGACTCTGATGAAGCCATATTAATTGCAAATGATATTTATAATAAAACAAAATTAGAAATATGGGCTATAAAAGCACAAATTCATGCAGGAGGAAGAGGCAAAGGTGGAGGTATAAAAATAGCTAAATCATTTGATGAAGTGAAGAAATTTACTGATCAAATTATTGGAATGAACCTTGTAACCCATCAAACTGGAGCAAAAGGAAAAATAGTTAGAAAAGTTTTAATTGAACAAAGTATATATTATCCAGGTAATAGCGAAATAAAAGAATTCTATTTTAGTATTCTATTAAACAGAAATACAAGTAGATATATTATAATGTATTCTACAGAAGGAGGTATGGATATTGAGGCAATAGCTGAAAAAACTCCGGAATTAATTTATAAAGAGGAAATTGATCCAACAATTGGGATACAAGCATTTCAGGCTAGAAAAATTGCATACAATTTAAATCTTTCTGGAAATGCATTTAAAGAAATGGTAGTATTTATTATCTCTCTTTATAATGCTTTTATTGAAAGTGATGCGTCACTATTTGAAATTAATCCTGTGATAAAAACTTCGGATGACAAGATATATGCAGCAGATGCAAAAGTAAATTTAGATGAGAATGCTTTATATCGACACAAAGATTATTTCAACTTGAGAGATATTACAGAAGAGGATCCATATGAGGTGGAAGCAAGTAATTATAATTTAAATTTTATCAAACTCGATGGCAATGTTGGATGCATGGTAAATGGTGCAGGTTTAGCTATGGCTACAATGGATGTAATTAAATTATCAGGAGGTGAACCTGCCAATTTTTTAGATGTTGGAGGAAATGCCAGCACAGATACAGTTGAAGCTGGTTTTAAAATTATTCTTCAGGATCCAAGTGTTAAAGCAATTCTAATTAATATTTTTGGAGGAATTGTTAGGTGTGATAGAGTGGCTGGAGGAATAATTGAAGCTTATAAAAAAATTAAGAATATCAATATTCCGGTAATTATTCGCTTGCAAGGTACAAATGCAGAAGAAGCTAAAAATATGATTGATAAATCAGGGCTTAAGGTTATATCTGCAATTAGCCTTCAGGAAGCCGCTGATCTTGTGAAGAAATTTGTCTAGAAAAATACTATATTTCTTTACGATTAATAGGTAGTGACATACACCTTGCTCCTCCACCACCCCGAGCAAGCTCTGAACCTTTCAAAGTAATTACAGCTTTTTTATAACTCTTGATATTAATTTTATTATCAATTACATCACTTGCAGTTATAATTGAGAATCCGTGTTTATTTAATTCTTCTATAGTATACGAATTTCTTTTATATCCAATAACTTTTCCTGGTGCGATTGTAAGAAAATTTGCCCCACTATGCCATTGTTCTCTTTCTTGTATCCATTCATCGTTAATTCCACCACAATATATAGGTTTATAATCAAACCCAACTTTTTTTAATGCTTTAAGAATATTCATCTCCTCACTAATTTTAACTTTCCCATTATCAATTTTTACAATAAATGTTTGATATTTCGAAGATCTCAATAAAAAAGGTTCGTAAATTATACTCATATCATAATCAATTACCGAAAATGCCATATCCAAATGGATTAATGATTCAGGAGAATGTGGAAGTTGCTGAATAATAATATATTTTGTTCCATTATTCTGTTTTTTAAAATACTCAATCAAAAAATCTATTCCGTTTGAATTCGACCGAATACTGTTTCCAATTAATATAACATCTTTACTTATAACAAATATATCCCCCCCTTCAATTGAAATGTTTTGGGTTTCACTTTCTTCAGGATCTAAAATATTAGATTCAAAATCAGGATGATATTTTAGAATTAATTTAATTATTGATGTTTCCCGTTCCCTAACACTGTTCGCCATTTTTCCAATCAATAAGTCTGAATTTATGGTTACAGCAATATCTCGGGTAAAGAAAAAATTATGTAGTGGACTTAAAATATATCTTTCTGCACTTAAATATTTTGTATAGGTGTCTTTAACCTGAGGAATTCCCTCTATAAGCTGCTTGATCAATAACTTATCTGATAATGAGTTTATAATCTCAAATAAGGCCTTATCTTGATTTTTCCTCCCTATTTCACTAGAAAGTTCATTTTTAAATAATTTATTTTTAATTACTGATTCAAATAAATCATTAATATAAAATACGATAGAAATTTTTTCAAGCACACCTGAAAATTCATCATATTCAACTGATGCAATTGATAAATTTAATATATCACTATAAAGTGACCTTTGGATATTTTCTGGTGTCATCCGTTCAATTTCCGGACCTGGTTTATGCAAAATCACAGATTGTAATTCGCCAATTTCAGAGGTTACATTAAATTTCATAATAGATACTTTTGTTATATGCAACCTATTAAAAAATAAATAAAAATCCTATGATAAATGATAGGGTATATAATATTCGATATTATTTATCAAAACCAATTTTTCTATGAGTCCCATCACAAAATGGCATTCTACTTGAATGTCCACAGCGGCAAAAATAAGCTATTTTTGGTTTTTTAACCTCACTCCCATCAGAATTTGTTATTTTAACATCTCCTTCAACTAGCAATGGGCCTCCTTTAATTATGTCAATTTTTACAATATCCTCTGATGATCTGTTTTCCGGGGATAATGTTATATCTTTCCCTGGGGATTTTTGTGAAGCTGTTCCATCATTGTTTGTATAAGTTAAAGCATCGGTTGGGCATCTTTTAACAATATCAATTATTTCGTTCGTTGTACCACCTTTCAAATTAATCCAAGGTCTTTTTGACGGATTAAAAACTTCTAACAAATTTTTATAACAAATGGCAGAATGAATACATTCCGAAGGTTTCCAGTAAACCGTTATATCATCATTTGAGTACTTTCTATCTTTTTTCTCCATTCAATTCAAATTGATTTAAAATAGTTTAACAAGTTTTTAAATAGATTGTTAAAATTGGACCTTAATGTTTATCAATTGCTCTTTCTAAAAGATTTTCAGGTAACGATTTTTTAGTCTTTGCACCCAATTCTTTTAATTCTTCCACTTTTTTAATAACATTTCCTTTTCCTTCACTTAATTTATTCATCGAACTTTTATAAAAACTCTGCGAATCTTCAATTTTCTTACCTAAATTAATTAAATCCTCCATTAATAAAGTAAACTTGTCATACAAAGAACCTGCAGTTTCGGCTATTTTTTGCGCATTTTTATTTTGATATTCCTGTCGCCACATGCTTACAATCATTTTTAATGCTGCAATTAAATTTGTTGGGCTTATTAGCAACACTCTTTTCTCATAGGCATAGTTCCATAGTTCAGGGTCAAGTCTTATCGCTGTTAAATAGGCAGGCTCAACAGGCATAAACATTATCACAAAATCAATACTTTGTATTTGATATATATCCTGATAACTTTTATCACTTAATTCATTTATATGTTTTCTAATTGATATTAAATGCTCTTTCATTGCCAACTCTTTCTCTTTTTCCTCCTCAACAAAATTGTATTTTTCGTAAGCAGTTAATGATACTTTTGAATCAATTATAATATTTCTCTCTCCAGGATATTTAATAACAACATCAGGTTGAAGGCGCCTGCCAGTTTCATCTGTAAAAGAACTCTGAATATAATATTCGCGATCTTTCACTAATCCTGATTTTTCTAATATATTTTCAAGGATAATTTCACCCCAGTTACCTTGGGTTTTAGAATCTCCCTTCAGGGCTTTGGTTAAATTATTAGCTTCTTTTCCTATTTGCTGGTTTAATTCTGCTAATTTTTTCACTTCTTCTTTTAATGAGAATCTTTGTTGCGCCTCCTTATCATAAGTCTCTTCCACTTTCTTTTCAAAATCTTTTATTTTTTCTTGCAGTGGTTTTAAAATTCCATCAATATTTTCTTTATTGAGTTCAGTAAATTTTTTTGATTTTTCTTCAAGAATTTCATTGGCTAAATTCTTAAATTCAATGGCAAACTTTTCATTCAGTTTATTTATTTCTTCTTTTTGTTCAATTAACTTTTCTGCTAAGTTCTTAAAATCAGCATTTTTTGCTGATAATTCTTTACTTAATTCTATAATAGAATTGCTTTTTTGTTCTAATTCAATTCTGCTATTTTCCAATTCACCCTGCAAAAAAGAAATTTTATCACTATTACTTTGATTTCCAGATCCTGTTAATTTCATTACTAACCATACTATAAATCCACCTAAAACCAATCCTATAATAAGATATATTAATTCCATTTTAATAATTTTACACAGAATAAAAATATAAGTTTTTTTACTAATTGCTTGACATAAAATAAATTTGTTTTTAACAACTTATAATTAGTACATATAATCTTTATTTTTACGAAAACTTTATAATGATATCTAAAAAAAAATATAAACATGTTTTTTTCGATTTAGATCGTACTTTATGGGATTTTGAGAATAATTCCAGTGATACAATTAAATCAATTTTAATACATCATGATCTTTCGGAATTAATTGAAATTTTTGAGAAATTCATCGAAGTTTATACAATAAATAATAACAGACTTTGGAAGTTATATAGAAAAGGG
Source organism: uncultured Bacteroidales bacterium (assembly GCA_964496465.1). GTDB lineage: Bacteria > Bacteroidota > Bacteroidia > Bacteroidales > CAYFUP01 > CAZBZX01. The sequence continues at coordinate 2,767 of CAZBZX010000223.1, read as the reverse complement.
CAAGTTAAAAAAGAACAATTACGTGTAACAAGATTTCATTTAACGTTAAAAAAGTTTGGAATAAATAATATTGATTTAGCGAAAACTATCGATAAAGAATACCTGGAAGCCAGTCCTAGAAGTAAAAATTTGATGCCAAATGCAATTGAAATATTAAATTACCTTATTTCAAGTTATAAATTATATATCATTACAAATGGGTTTAGAGAAACCCAATTTATAAAACTAAATAGTACAGGTATATTGAAATATTTTAGCAAAATTATAACTTCAGATGAAATTGGATATGCAAAACCAGATTTTCGAATTTTTCACTCAGCTTTATCTTCAGTAAATGCAAAAAAATCGGAAAGCCTAATGGTTGGTGATGATTATAATGTTGATATTATCGGTGCTCAAAAATATGGTATTGATCAAATCTATTTTAATTATAAAAATGAACCTACACTAGGAAAAGCAACATATGAGGTAAATTCGTTACTAGAAATAAAAAATATCTTATAATTACTCCATATTTATTATATTCTTATAATGCTCATATCGATTAATTATTGCATTAACATAATTATATGTCTCATCTCCCTTGCAATATCCATAATTTACGTCAGGATCTTTATAAAACTGCGGATTTGATTTTTTAAGTATAAAATAATCAACATTATTATCCCACTTATTTGGATCCATTCCATATTTTACAGCCAGCCTTCTTGCATCAGAAATGTGCCCATAACCAGCATTATAAGCGGCCAAAATAAACTTAATCCTTTCGTCTGCATCTTTAATTTGCGAACTAAACCTGTCATCAAGCCACTTAATGTATTTAACTCCTCCTTCAATTTGCTTTTCAGGACTTGATTTTTTGCTTACACCAAAATAATTAGCAGTTCTTGGCATAAGTTGCATTAATCCATATGCCCCTGCCCATGATTCTGCATTAGGTTTAAACCTTGACTCCTGAAAGATTAATGATGCGAGTAACCTCCAGTCCCAATCAATGTTTTTACTTTGCTCTTTTATCCAATCATCATAATCCGATACTTTACCACTTAAGTTCGCAAAATATTCACTATTTATAATACTTGAAGATTTATCATTTCTAAAATACTTATTATAAATAAGGGCATATTCCGTAGTATTTTTAAAATTATCTATCCAATTATTGATGGTATCTAATAAAAAATCAGCATCTTTTCGTACAGCCCATGCTAAATTCTGAGGAAAACTTACCGGTGTATTAATATCTATATTATTATAATAGGTTTGAGCAACCTTAGCGACATGTTCATCACATACTGTATAGTCTATTTCTCCATCAGCAACCATTTTTATCATTTGTTCGTCTTCAACATTGTCAATTTCAATAATATCAATATCTTCTCCGATTTCTTCTGATAAATTGTTCAATCGATGAACATATGCCGATTCTTTCTGAACATAAACAGTTTTTCCAGCCAAATCGAGCTGATTTCTTATCATTGAATCCTCAATATTTTCAAAAGTTAATTCTTTGAAATCTTTAGGTTTACGTTGAACAAGCACCTGCCGAGTTTGAAGTAAAGGATTTGTAAACTTATATTTATTAGCTCTCGGTTTATTAACTGTTAAGTTAATTGCTATTATATCGCTCTCTCCTTTATCTAAAAGTCTAAAACTTTGATCTAAGTTATTGGTTACAATAACTTCAAGCTTCATGTTTAAATCGTTAGCAAGAGTCTGTAATAGCTCATACTGATAACCCATAGGTTCGCCTCTGTAAATAAAATAATCAGTTGAATTATATTCAGTAACCGCAATTAATTTTCCTCTGTTAATTATTTCATTAAAATCATTTGATTTATTACTATTCTCTGTTTTATAATCTCCACAAGAAATAAATAACAATAAATACAAAAAAGTAAACGCCAATAAAATAATCTTCTCAATTTTTAATTTAATAATCTTCATATAAATAAATTAAATTTTCTATTAAATCTTAATAACAATAAATACTTAGAATTGTTTAATTATAAAATACCCAGGATATGCCCATTTTAATCCACCTGTAATTTCTAGGATAGTGTAATGCAGAAAAATAATTATTATTTGTAAACTTCAAACCTGCCAATGCATTCTCTACTAAAAAGAATATCCTTACTCTTTTCCATTTCGCATTAATAAATATATTAGTATATGGATAATTACCAATTTTCTTTTCGTTTTGTAAATAAAATTGTCCCAAAGATGGATCATATGCTTTTATATAATATTTAGTATTATAATATAAATCAAAACCTAATTGAGCTGCCAATACATTTTTAACAACATCAAATTGAAAATAACTTGAATTATAAACAGAAAAATCAGGTAAACTTAAAACCGTATCACTTACATCAGTTGCCTGGTATAAAATTTTATTGTTAAAATAAAATTTCCATAATCTAAAATTATAGTTAAAAGCAAATGATAATATATTTAAAGGATCAGTATATTGAGCTGGACTAATTTGTGAATTTAAATAGGTAAAGTTCGTAATTCTGGCATAGTTTCCTTCTAAATAAATAAAATTAGTATCTAAATACATTTTTGCTTTAATCCATTCTCGTTTTTCTCTTTCAAATGAATTTGTCCATTCATAATGATTTGATTTATATTGTTGAAATAAATAACCAGGAGTTTTTGATGATCTTCCAATTCTTATATCAGTATAATATTCATAGTTACTTATTGGAACCTTTGTTTTTAAACCCGTACTAATATCTAAATCCCCTGCTCTATATCCAGATAATAC
>CAZBZX010000222.1:0-7380 GCA_964496465.1 uncultured Bacteroidales bacterium | reverse complement strand
ACGATGATAGAGAAAAAGATTTTCCAAACTCATCAGTATCATAATTTAAAACATTTCCAACATAATGCCCTTCATACAATGTTAAGTATCCATTTGCCGGAACAATAGTGTTTTCGGGTATTACATATTTAACTGGATAGTCAAAATTATCCGATAAATACCAGTTTCCAATATTAATATCAGTGCTATTTGGATTATGAAATTCGATAGCATCTACATCCGGAAAAGTTGAGTTTGATAATATTTCACTTATGTATACAGGAAGTATATCATTATTTATATCTTTAATTCCAGGTGATCCAAATAGACTACTGGAAGCTCTCCAGTTTTTTGCTGAATAAAAATCGGTTGCTGAATTTTCATCAACAGGAACAATAGAAAAACCTTTTCCGTCCGCAGTAATTGGCCAGGGCAATCTGTCATTAAAACGCATAGATATAATTGTATCGCCCTGCGGACTTACAAGCGTAATTCTTTCCCCGGCATTATCAAGATAGCCATTGTATTCATCATAAGCATTTGTTTTATATTGTGTATTAAATTCAACTGCATTAGATGCTAATACTAAATAATCTCCAGGAGGTAATATTGTTTCTTTTTTAAATGAGTAATTTATTCCATCTATAAAATTACACATGGTTAAATTTATGTCATCCGATCCGTTATTTTTTAATTCAATAAACTCAGTATAATCACCAACGGTTAATGAATTAATTGGAAGAGGATGATAATTTATTTCAGAAATAATTAATCCATCATAGTTCTCTTCTTTTGTTATTGTAAGTTCTTCGATCGGGCTCCATTCATCATTCGTTTTTATTCTTGCTTTTAAAATACTTGTTTGCGATATTGTGACCACAGAATTATTAGCTATACTAATAGCACTCTCATCTATTTCATCACCAATTTCTCTTGGATCGGTTCCATCTAATGTATAATATATTGTTCCGCTGCTGTTTGGATTAGAAATTTTAATATTAGCAGATGAAGAAGATTCTATTTGATTTACAATAACCGGACTGCTGTTCTGATAAAAATCAGGAGCTTCGATATCTGGGATCCATCCTTTATTTCTAAATTGTTGCAGCACAATATCAGGCCTTTGTGGTAAATAGGTATTTACTAAATAATCAACGGCAGGTTGCCAATCGTCGTCTTTTGTTCGCGGTTTATTCATTTTTGAATCTCCCCATCTGGCTGATTCTGCTATAATTGCTGTATCAATTGTGCTAATTCTTTGATAAATTAATGGAATAGAATTATCGGGATGCAAAATACCTCCTTCTGAAAAATGTTTACTCACATGATCTGAAAATTTCACAAGGTACTCTTCATTAGAAACTAATTGTTGGTGTAACCACTGCGGGTTAAAAGTTTCAAAAGTATTGCCAGCTGGATAGGGCCCTGTTCTGTTTTCATTTAGGTCAAACATTGTATGTTCAGCATCGTGTCTGAAAAATTTAAACCCATCTGGTTCATCCCTGTTATACATGCAATAGAAATTGTTAACCCCCCTGTCACTCATAAAATTTGAAATAGGTGCATCAAAATCACCAGTAAAATAAATGGTGATCATATAATCAATTAGATTCTCAACATCAAGCAAACGTTCATATTCATGTTGCTTTTGGCCACTAGTATTTAAACCTTGTGCCTTGAAATAATTATCATTGCCTTCAAATCCTTCTGTCGCAATAGTGTATAATCTTTCATAAGCTTCCAGAGTACCATCCGTCGCTCTGATTATTCCATCTCCACTTGGATTTCCGTCTCTTCGGTCATTTTTTATCACATCATAACTTTGCTTATCGCCACCAAAATAAGTTTCCCCATAAGAAGCTTCAGGCCTTTCCTGACTTTGAAATATACCCCAATATACTCCATTTAAATATAAATGATAGTAACGACTTCTGGTATAGGGCTCCCCCATTTCACGTTGTAGATCCCTTGAAAAAACCTCCCTTACCATTGTGTTATATTGTCCATCGTAACCATTATAAGACCAGGAATAATTTTGAGCGCACCTTAAATCGAGATTATCAAATGTATTTGCACCTTCATCTCCAAATAATGGATATTCAAGTTTTGCTTTTCCATATTCTTTTCTAAAAAACAAACGGAAAGCATGTTTTGGATTATCTTCATGCCTGCTCCAGCCACCTCTAATTCTTAATCCACCATCAATCTGGAACATTGGAGTCCCATCTTTTTCAAACATTTCTACCGATACATTTCTTTCCCAGTATTTTGTATCGCCAAAAGGATTAACATAGATTCCTGAGTCACGATGAAATAAGCTATTATTGTCAGTAACTAAAGATACTACCGGTAAATCCATTAATGCAACATCAATCATATTAGTGTATCTCGAATCATTTATCACATCTGGATCCATATCATAATCAATTATTTGAGAATTTATGGAAGATTCTGGCCAAGAATAACCAGGAGAAGTCTGCTCTTTAACTTTTTGAACAAATAAATAGGTGTGAGTTACTACATCACTCGTTAAAAAACCATTTTTAGTGGCACATACTCTCAATGTTACGGCAGGATTTTTTCCTCTATAATCTGTATTATCAGGATCAATTAATATTTCTACGGGCTGAGATTTTATTATTGATGTTTCGGATGTTTTTGGGTTTGATCCATCTAAAGTATATAGAATTGTAGCACCAACAACTTCAGTACTGATTGTAACCGTAAATGGTTCTTCATAAAAACCTCTCTCAACTGAAATATAGGGGTCATCTAGTTTGGCTGATTGCTCATTTACAGAAGATTTAAGTTGGCTATGTGAAAAATTAACTTTATTTTTTGGTTGGGTATTTAGAAATATTCGGTTATTGGAAAGTTGAATATTTTTTTCTTTCGCATTTATTGAAAAACTAACACATAAAAGAACTGTTACAAATACAAGGTATTTTTTCATAATGAATAATTTAGAGTTAATTAACATGCAAATTCATTTACCAATAATCATACCAAGGCATTTAAAATATTATTTGTCAGTATTTTGAATATTATTTATTATTCTTTTATATATAGAAATTGTACTAAAACCGGACAGTTCATGAACGATTTTGTGTCCTAATTAAAACAAAGATTATTTAAATATAAAATAAATATTCTTTATTTTTCAAACCATTAATGTTTTCCACTGATTCACCAGGAAGGGACAATTGTTAGAACTTTTTCATGAGCGAGGCGACTATTCTAGCAGTCCCTACTAAAAATCAAAGGGGTACAAAAACTTTCCTTTCTAGTTATGGATAATTGATTATTTGAAAATTTAATACCTACATCTGACTATTTAACTACAATATTCTATTTACTAAATATACACATGTGAAGCGTAAAAATAAAAAATTGCTGATATTTAGGATGAAGCAAAATAGTTGGGAGAGATTAAATAGATTATTTATTTTGTTCTCATGAAAGAACAAGAATTATATAGATTACTACTCCCGGAATATTATTATTTTCCAATTCCATAATGTGATCAGGTTCTCAATCTAATTCTTTAGATAGTTCGCAATTATATATATATTGCAGAATATTACGTTACTATAAATCTATTCTTATGACCCAAGCGTACCAAAAATTAGTTTTACTAAAAAAGCGAACCTTTCTTATTATACTCGCATTCATGGTTATAACTCATCCAGTAAAATCACAAAATACACTTAATTACAAATATTTTGTCGGAACTACTAATCCAGATACTAACTGGAAGTCTATCACTTTCAATGATTCGTCCTGGCTTCAGGGTTTTGGATCAATCGGGTATGGAGATAATGACGATTCAACTTTGATTGATACTTCTACTTCAGTTTATATTAGATATTCTTTAAAATTTGACGATGATTATCAGACTTATAAAGGAATTATTATATATCCGGACTTTGACGATGGTTTTATAGCCTACCTAAACAGTGTTGAGATTTTTAGGGTAAATATTGCTGACAGTATTGAAAATCCCAACTATTTGCAAACTCCCAACCGATCACATGAAGCGTTCGGATACCGGTCTTCTGATGAGTATCAACTTTATGATATACCTGGTTATTATATCGATTCTTTACAATTAGCTGAATGTGCTATTGACACCATCAATCTGCTTGCATTTGCAGTTTTTAATGATAGTATTAACGGGTCTGATTTAACCTTTAGCTTTCATTATACTATTGTCGACACCTTATTTTTTAAAAAAAATATATTTAGAGAATATATTGCAAAACCGGCAGTTGATTCCATCGAATTGCCATATATTGTTATTGAAACCGATGAATTTGGGATTTCGGAAAACAGTGTAATCGGTTCGATGGGTATAATAAATAATTTATCCAAACAATCCAATAGGATAACAGATAATTTTACCGATTATAATGGCAGGATAAGGTTGAAACTTCATGGTACCTATTCATTGCAATTCCCTAAAAAATCTTTAAGAATTGAATTACAGGATATACTTGGCAGAAACAACAATGTCTCAATATTAGGCTTACCTGAAGAAAACGATTTTATATTATATGCTCCTTATCAGGACAAAACTTTGATTAAAAATGTATTTACATATACCTTAGGGCGAAGGATGGGATATTATGCCCCCCGAACGCGTTTTTGTGAGCTTGTGTTAAATGGGAACGATCTTGGCCTGTATGTGCTTACCGAAAAAATAAAACAGGATAAGAACAGGGTTAATATTACAGAATTAAATAACAATGATAATGTTGGGATTAGCATTACAGGAGGATATATTTTAGAATATAATCATGGTCTTGAAATTATATACCCCGATCCAAAATATATTTCACTCGAACAAGAAAACTATATCAATCGTTATATTGAAAAATGCCAGGATCTAATTCAACAAATAGATTATTGCAAAACAGAAAATGAGTATAAAAATTATATAGACATCAATTCTGTGGCCGATTATTATATAATAAATGAACTAAGCCTTAATTTTGATGCTTTTTCCAAAAGTTGGTTTATGTATAAGGATAATGATATGATTGATGGAAGGTTAAAATATGGCCCACTCTGGGATTATAACGTTGCATGGTGTTATTATTTAGGTCAGGATGTTAATGGTTGGAGGAATACAGGTAGCCCAATTTTGAGTTTTTCTTATATAAAGAGAGATACGACATTTGCTCATCTTTTGATAAGCAAATGGAACAATTACCGAAAAGGGATATTAAGCACCGAGGCAATTTTTGGTTTAATCGATAGCATAACTGCAGCAATTGCCCCTGCTATTGAAAGAAATTACCAGATTTGGCCGGTTATACAATATAATGAATATGGTGGATATGTTGGCTTAACATACAAGGACTGGCTCAATGAAATGAAAACATGGATTGAAGGAAGGCTTTTATGGATGGATGAAAATATTGGAGATTTCGATTATAATCCAGACTGTAATATCACCAATAGTGATTTACGCTTAGACAATAAAGAAAATGAGACCTTAAATTGTTATCCAAATCCATTTGTTAATAAACTCAATTTAAAATTATTTTTTTTATATCCGGGAGATATTAAAATAAGTATATATAATCTGGCTGGAATTGAGTTATATACTGAAAATTTTTCAGTGACAGATGGCAATAACCAGATCAAAATGAATATTGAAAATAAAATTGCACCGGGATTCTATACTTTAATAATTACAAAAAGCAATGAACTTGTTAATGCACAAAAGATTATAAAAGAGTAAAACTTTAACTTATTAATTTTGTGATACTTATAATATAAATAAACATTAATAAAAATAAAAAATTATGCCTTACAAGCAGGGGGTCACTAGTGCCGGAAAATAAGAAATCTGCGATTTCTTTGATTTTTAGAGCATCCTCAAAATTTTATAAAAAGTACCATTTTTCAAAATTTCAGAATTCGAAGCTAGCTAACATTAGGGTGAGATTTCATAAGCGAAGCGAATAATCTAGTAGTCCCTACAAAAAAATAAAGGGATGTTTTTGCATCGCTCTTTTGATTAGATAAACTATTCATTCATAATTAAAATAATTGCCTTTTCATATTTTAAAAATTCACTAGTACCTAGCAATCGCTCAGCATCTTTGGCACAGAGTTGCAAATCAGGGTATTTTAACTCCCTTGGACAGGCATATCTACCGCTTGCAAATACCTCAATAGATTTTCGCTGGTTTAAATCAAAAACTTTTAATTTTTGACCTAAATAATTTCCGCATTCACATACATTCGCAAATCCTTCCTTGGGTTGAAATTGAAGCGCCGGAACCCCAATTGAGATCGTGTCAACCTGGTAAGTCCATGGTCCCTTCCGCCGCTGACTTATTTTCCTTAAACTTTCTGAAATAGGTTCATTTACCGATAATGATTCAATTTCCTTAGCCAGATCAATATCACTAACTTTATATAATCCTTTATTTTTTTTTAACCAACCTAAAGTACCTTCTTCTGAAAACTCAGTCGAAAACAGTTTTTCTAAAAATATTTCACTGCTTTCCATATCTTCTTTAAGATCAATTTCTAACTTACTTTCACCATAAGTCCATTTAACTTTAGCATCAGTAATACCAATTGTATTAATTAAGTATCCAATAACAATTCCAATAATTAAAAAAGTTATATAAAAGAAAATGTGTTTTTTATTATTCATAGCGTTAACATATATCAACACGCACAAATTACAAAAAAAAAATTATCTACAAATTATTATATATTATTATATTAGTTGATTTTTAATTGTACCTGAAAAAGTATTAGTTAGCGTCTATATATTTCAAAGTATAAACTATGAAACAATTAAAAGTATTATTGAAAAAAATATTGTTGAACCTCTTAAAATATTTCCAGTACCAGCAGTTGAATATTTAAACGTTGATTTCGGCGAATTTCCTTCAAAGAATATAAAGGTTAATATATTCTCAATAAACGGTGAAAAGCATTTATCAAAAATAATTAATACAGGTACAAGCAGCCTTCATAAAATTGATTTTAGTAATTTGCCTCCAGGAAGTTATTTAATTAATGCCAAGTTGGGACAACAATGCTTTTTCGCTAAATTTATTAAATTGTAAAAGAGATGTACATATAGGCCTATTATGTAGTAATATTATTTATATAGTTAAACAGAATTCTTGAAATTAAAATGAATCCCATTTTTTAAGAGAAACTGTAAAACCAAAAAACTGATCCTTTGCAGGACTCACTTAATGCAAAGAAAGAGCCACCGTTCTTCTCAATAAACTCATTAAACATAATTAAGTCTATATCTGTGCCTTATTCTCTCATTGTTTCATCCATCTAACACTTTTTAATATTATATAATGTATCTTTGTCGAGATAATTTACGCAAATTAATACAATGTAGCTTTGTAATACCCT
>CAZBZX010000221.1:0-7387 GCA_964496465.1 uncultured Bacteroidales bacterium | reverse complement strand
GATAAAACAAACGGAATCTTCACTAAAGAACCGATCCATATTTTGTAAATAAACCTTTCGATCCAAAATTAATGAAAAAGCCGGCTATCGATCCATTAACCTATATTTGTTCTTTCAGAGTAAATTTAACGGATAGGCCATTAATCAATAACACCAAACTTAAACATACTGAAAAATCGATTTATATAGAATTTGCAAGCGTTTGTATAACCGATCCGGGGGCGGTAAAATACCAATATATGCTTGAAGGTATAGATGAAAACTGGCAACCTGTTACTAAACAAAATTATGCAAACTATCCTGCTTTACCACACGGTGAATATACATTTAAAGTGAAGGCAAAAAATCACCTGGGAATATGGAACAAGGAGCCTGTAAAATTTCAATTTACAATTAAACCTCCATATTATAAAACAGGCTGGTTTATTATATCAATAATCATATTTGGAATTGGAATTATTATTTTATACATAAAAATCAGGGAACAAAATTTAATCCGAGAAAAAAGAATTCTTGAAGAAAGAGTACAGGAAAGAACCATAGAGATAAGTCACAAAAATGAAGAATTAGCAAGAAAAAATAAAGATATAACCGATAGTATTAAATATGCAAAGCGGATACAGGATGCTATTTTACCTTTTGAAGAGAGCTTTGATAATACATTTATTCTATTTATGCCAAAAGATATAGTAAGTGGAGATTTTTTCTGGATGGCCAAAAAAGATGGTAAAGAAATTATGGCAGCGATCGATTGTACTGGTCATGGAGTTCCAGGAGCATTTGTATCGTTTGTAGGCCATAATTCACTAAATAAAATTGTAAAAGAATACAACATTACACAACCAGCCGCTATTCTAGATAAGTTGAATAGTGAAGTTACTAAAACATTTAATCCTAAAGGTGAAGGAGTAGTAAATGATGGTATGGATTTATCAATAATATGCTATGATAAAGAAAAAAATAGTTTAGAGTATGCTGGTGCATTTAACCCATTGTTTTTATTTAGTAATGGTAAATTAATAGAATATAAAGCAGACCGTTTTTCAATAGGACGAAGTCAGAGGCAGGTGGTAAAAGAATTTAAAAATCATACCATTAAATTAAAAAAAGGTGATATGGTTTACTTATTTAGCGATGGTTATGCTGATCAATTTGGCGGACCAAATAAGCGAAAATTTATGGCCAAGAATTTTAAAAATTTACTTCAAGAAATTCAATCAAAAAATATTCCTGAACAGAAATTATATTTGGAAACAACCATAAATAAATGGAAAGGAAGTTACGAGCAAATTGATGATATTTTAATAATTGGAAGAAAGTTTGAATAATTTTATTTTTAGAATTTCTATTCTTATTATTCTGAACTTACTGCCTGATATTCTTTAATTCCGACAGGAAGTTCAGGAAAGCCTTAATATAATTCAGTATATCTTTAACTACTATAACAAGGCATCTACTTTGGTTGCCATGTTTCCTTTTGGCACTGCCCCTACTTGCTTATCAACAACTTCTCCACCTTTAATAAATAAAATGGTAGGGATATTTCTAATTCCAAACCTACTTGCAGTCTCAGGATTATTATCAACATCAAGCTTAGCAACTACAATTTTATCTGCATAATCTTCAGAAAGTTCTTTTAAAATTGGAGCTACCATCCTGCAAGGACCACACCATTCAGCCCAAAAATCAACTAATACAAGCTTGTCTGACTGAATTACCTGTTCATTAAAATTTGCATCTGTTACTTCTATTGTCATAACTATTAATTTAAGTTTTTATTAATTATTTAAACAAAATTTATTCAATTTGGTTTATGCTTCACTTTAAAGATATTAATTTATTTGAAATTGTAAATCAGGATTGCCTTCTAAATAATCAACAAATTTCTCTGATAAATTAACACGGTAATTTCTCGAAAACATATCCACTTTTATATTTTCTGTCGGATCGAATATAATAAACTTTAAATAAGCATTACCAGCGTTTTCTACCGATATTTCTTCAATTTCATTAATTAAATCTTCAGTCACTTTATCCAATTCAATATTTATTGAAACACTTTTTACTAAATCCTCTCTTGAATCGCTTAGCATTTGCATCATTTTAATTTTAAATTCCAGCTCATTTGTATCTCCCCATTCTCTTGCCTGCACTCTCCCTCGAATTAATAAATTATATCCTTTTGTGAAAAACTGCTTATAATTCAAATAATCTTTTGAAAACAAAATCAAATTATAAGAATCAGTAAAATCTTCAATGGTCATTGTACCATATGGCTTGTTGGTTTTAGTTATTTTTTCAACGGCTGAAGTTACCATTCCACCTACCATAATTTCTTTATCTTTTAATTGATTGAGGTTTTTAAGTTCAGATAGTGAATGTGTGCAAAAATGATTTAACTCAAACTTAAAATCATCTAATGGATGTGCCGAATGATAAATTCCAACATATTCTTTCTCAAGATTCAATTTCTTTAAAATATTCCATTCCAATACATCTGGAATTTTAACTTTTGCAATCTCGATGCTATTTGACTCTCCAAATAATGACTGTTGGGAGCTGTTTTTTTCATTTTGAATATTATTTCCATATCGAATTATCTCATCAGTAAAGTTTAGTGCTTCATTATCAGGATCGAAATGTTCGCGTTTAATTTCACTAAAACAATCCAAAGCGCCTGCAAGGGCTAACGATTCAATAGACTTCTTATTTATATTATGCAAATTAACCCTTTCAATAAAATTAAAAATATCATTAAATGCTCCATTACTTTCTCTTTCTTCAATTAGCGTATTAACTGCACTTTCTCCAACTCCTTTAATGGCAGCCATACCAATTCGAATATTTCCTTTTTTATTTACAACAAACCGGGCATAACTTTCATTTACATCTGGTCCCAATACTTTTATTCCCATGCGCTTGCACTCATCCATAAAAAAAGTGATTTTCTTTATATCACTTAAATTGCGGCTCAATACTGCAGCCATGAATTCTGCAGGGTAATGAGCTTTTAAATAGGCTGTTTGATAGGAAACATATGAATAACAAGTTGCATGAGATTTATTGAAAGCGTATAAAGCAAACTTTTCCCAGTCGTTCCAGATTTTTTCAACTGTATTTTTATGAAATCCATTTTTCTCACACCCTTCAACAAATTTAATTTTTAACTCGTCCATCATGGATTTTATCTTCTTGCCCATTGCTTTTCTCAATGAATCAGACTCACCCCTTGTAAATCCAGCCAGTTTCCTTGCCAGTAACATCACTTGCTCCTGATATACCGTAATACCATATGTATCTTCAAGGTATTCCTTCATTTCAGGCAAGTCATATTGTATTTTTTGTTTACCATGTTTCCTGGCCACAAAATCAGGAATGTAATCCATGGGTCCTGGCCTGTATAGAGCATTCATTGCAATTAAATCTTCGAATTTTGTAGGTTTAAGCTCCCTAAGGTATTTTTTCATTCCATCTGACTCAAACTGAAAAAGACCAGTTGTTTCACCATTGCTATATAACTCATATGTGTGTTCATCATCTAGTGGAATATTATCAATATCTAGTTCTATCCCTTTTGATAGTTTAACATTTTCTACTGCATCTTTAATAATAGAAAGGGTTTTCAATCCTAAAAAATCCATTTTTAACAGCCCAATATCCTCCACATGCTTTCCATCGTATTGGGTTACATAAGTTAATTCCGAATCTTTAGTTGTACTAATTGGAATATAATTTTCAAGGTCATCGCGTCCTATAATTACCCCGCAAGCATGAGTACCGGTATTTCGGACTGATCCTTCCAGTACTTCGGCATATTTTAAAACGGAAGAAATCTCTTTTCTATCAGAATCCCTTTCCTTTTTTAACTCAGGAACTTCCTTATATGCCTCTTTTAAAGTAACTCCCGGTCGTTCAGGAACCAGCTTTGCTAACCTGTCCGATTCTGGTAAAGGCAATCCCTGTACCCTGGCAACATCCCGAATAGCGGATTTAGCTGCCATTGATCCAAAAGTGATAATATGGGCAACCCGATTGGCTCCATACTTATTCACAACATATTCCATTACTTTTGCCCGACCATCTTCATCAAAATCTATATCAATATCAGGCATTGAAACACGATCAGGATTTAAAAACCGCTCGAAAAGTAAATTATATTTCAACGGATTAATTTCAGTTATTCGTAAACAATAGGCAACAACAGAACCTGCTGCCGATCCTCTACCCGGACCAACAGCCACTCCCATTTCACGCGCAGCTTTTAAAAAATCCCAAACAATTAAAAAATAGCCTGGAAACCCCATTTTCTTTATGGTTTCAAGCTCAAAATCAATTCTTTCCTTTATCTCATTAGTTAAGTCAGGCCATCTCTTTTTTGCGCCTTCGTAAGTTATATGTTTTAAATATTCATCAGCGTCATTAAAATCTTCAGGAATTTTAAAATCGGGCATAATGGCTCCCCGGTTCAATTTATATTTTTCAATTTTATTAACAACTTCCTGTGTATTGATAATTGCCTCTGGTATATCAGCAAATAAATTCCGCATTTCATCCTGCGTTTTCATCCATTCTTGCTGTGTGTACCTTAACCTGTTTGGATCATCAACATCTTTTGCCGTACTAATACATAATAACCTGTCCTGTGCAGCTGCATCTTCGGGTTCGATAAAATGTACATCATTTGTAGCAACAATTTTGATATGATGTTTTTTACCAAGTTCCATTAAATTTTTATTTACAAATACCTGACTTTCATAAACATCCTTATCCATTTCTGGATCACCAGATTTATGACGTTGCAACTCCAGGTATAAATCCTCTCCAAATATTTCTTTTAATTCTATTATTGCCTTCTCTCCTTCCTCAATACCTTCATTTTTTAGCCGTTGAGCAACTTCACCGCCTAAACATGCTGTTAAGGCAATTAAACCTTCGCTATATTTTTTAAGTAATTCTTTATCGATTCTTGGATTATAATAAAATCCCTCCAGCCAACCGTACGAGACCATTTTAATTAAATTGAAATATCCTGTTTCATTTTTTGCCAGTAAAACAAGATGATCCCCACTTGCGTCAACCTTGTCATTCTTTTCAAATCTGGATCTTCGGGCTACATAAACTTCGCACCCTAATATTGGTTTTATTCCTTCATTATTAGCTGTTTTATGAAATAACTTTGCCCCGAACATGTTCCCATGATCGGTAATGGCAATAGCGTTCATACCATCTTCCTTTGATTTTTTTATTAGACCTTTAATATCTGCAGCGCCATCAAGAATTGAATATTGAGTATGAACATGTAAGTGTGTAAATTCGCTTCCATTTATAGAAGCTGGTTCTTGTCTTGATTCACCTTCTTTAATAGGTTCTTGATTTACATTATCTTTATTGGTTTCAATCTTTAACTTAACAGTTTTAAATGGATTTTTATTTATATTCCTAAATTCATTAAGAACTTCAGCTTCAATGCCAAGTTTATCTTCATTAATAATCCCAATTCTAACTAATTCTAAAAAGCACCTTGCCGTAGCCATTACATCTGCCATAGCATTATGTGCTTCCTGAAAATCTTCATTAAATAATTTTGTATGAAGTTCCTTTAAATTTGGCCACTTGTATTTGCCACCTTTTCCTCCAGGCAAGGCTAAATATTCAGTGGACTCTACTTTTGTGCAAACATGCTTTTTTTCAAAAAGCTTATTTTCAATATCTTTTCTTAAAAATTCTGATCCAACTATGCTAAGATCAAATTCGATATTATGTCCGGCAATTACTTTAACTTTATCAATCGCATCAGCAAATTCTTTCAGTGCAATGTTTAATTCAATCCCATCTGTCAGGGCTTTTTCTGTTGAAATTCCGTGTACTTGAACTGCATTAAAAGGAATTTCATATCCTTCCGGTTTAATAATAAAATTCTTTGCTTCGACCAATTCACCTTTTTCATTATGTATTTGCCAGGCAATTTGAACCAATCTTGGCCAATTATTAAAATCATCTAAAGGGGCATTATAATTTTTAGGAAGGCCAGTTGTTTCGGTATCAAAAATCAAAAACATAATATTCTAAGCAATTAGTTATTAGTGAATTAAATTGAAATGACAAAAAAGAGATTTGAATTATAAAATTAAAAGAAATGAAGACAAAAAAATAGCAATGTTAATAAAATTGGATAATTAACATGAGTTCGATATAAATTATCTTAGTTTTATTTGCCCCGTCCTTTAAGGCGGGGTTTTTGTTAATTAAGAAATCTTGAGATTTTTGAAAATTTTGTAAATTATTTGAAAAATAACAAAATTTTCAAAAATCGTTTTAATCCTATATAATTCTTTCCCCGCCCTAAAGGACGGGGCTATTGAATATCAATTATTTATATTATATTGTTTTATTATGTCAAACTGACGATAATAAATATCTTATTTTGATACTTAACCTTTTATTGAATAGTAAGCTTCCCTTTAATTAATCCATCGTTTGTATTAATCGAATATAGATAAATTCCTGAAGCCAATGCTTCTATTGATACAGAATTTTGATTTACCGAGATATTCTGTGATAATAATAGATTTCCTGAAATGGTATAAAATTTTAAACCTAATTCACCTTCAGGAAGGTTATTAAAATATAAAACTTTTTTTGCAGGATTTGGATATATTTCAACAGTTTTTAAGTTTTTATTTTTAATTAATGTTGGAATAGTATCTGTATCTATCCCTAAAACTTCCCTTACATAATTGGCTAAAGAAGCGCTGCCAACACTTATATCGATATCATCGGTTAATTTTCGTAAATACCATTTTACGGTATACACTAATGAGTCACCAGGTTGAATGCTTTTATATACACTTTGGTTTTCAAGTTCAATATAAGAATTTGCGCTGGCCAGATACAATTCAACCTCACCTTCTCCTGGAGCCTGATTATCTTTAGGCACCTCGGAAAATTGTTTCAAAAATAAAACATTCGTTTCATTAACATGTGCAAACCAGCCTTCTTTACCATCACTGTAAAATTTTTGGTTTCCTTTATGAGTGGAAGCAAGCTCATACCATGAAATGTCATTTTCGTATTTAAGATATGTTGCATGAGGTCCAGTTGCAATCCCTTCACCAGTTGGAAAAAATGATAGTCCGCCAGCAGGTACGCGTGTTACTTCCCATGCTGATTTACTTGTTGCTGAACTTCCCATGTTTATAATTGAATATGTAATTGTAACCGACGCATCTTCTTCATCAGCAAAATAAGTTTTACGAAATACAAGATCAAAAAAATCATCTAAATCACTTGTTAATATAACTTTGTTTCCATCAATTCCACCAGTATATGGATCGCTATCAATAGTTGTGGAAGGAGGCCATGGCCAATCTTGAGGAGAAGGCCACAA
>CAZBZX010000220.1:0-7427 GCA_964496465.1 uncultured Bacteroidales bacterium | reverse complement strand
AATATCGATCAGGCGAAGGAATTAGATTAATATTTCTATAATTTATATCTATTACTACTTGAATATTTTCTATTCCTTTTTTTAATGCCTCAGAAAACTTCTCCTTAAAATTTGTAGGGATTTCTTTATTTGCAATCCAACAGGCAAAAACAAATGGTAGATTTGTAAAACAAGTCCATTCTTTTGCTAAGTCAAAAACTTTTTTAAATTCCTTCTCATATATAAAGGATTTATCACCGATCAATAAAGCTGCAGAATCATCTTTTATGTTGCTAATATTATCTTTTTCAGGAAAAACAAATACCGGATCAATTTTCCAGTAATTTCGAGCAAGAATTTTCACCAATTCATTTGAAGTTCTTGATTCTTTATCAAGATAGATATTTTTTATTTCTGATAAATCCGAATTACTTACTAGTATTACACTTCTAACTTTTCCAGCTGAGCCAATACAATAATCTGATATAATCTCATAGTACTTCATTTTTGGTATTAACGAAATCGGCACTAACCCTAAATCAACTTTATCAGTTAATAATTTTGAAGCACAGTCAGAGGGACAATCTAGAAATAATTCGATTTCTTCTAATATATCTGAATTCTCTAATCCATATATAAACGGATAAGTATTAGCATAGGAAACAGCCGAAACTCTCACTTTATTCATGACTTTATCATTCTTATTCATACAAAACTAACATTTTTTAAAATCTATTTTATGATTTATGTTATTTGAAACCTATTTATTTTTAATTTTGTTCTTTAATAAAAAAAACATGGAAATATCAGATTTAACAGCAATTTCACCAATTGATGGAAGGTATAGAAATAAAACTTCTGAACTTGATGCCTATTTTTCTGAATATGCTTTAATTAAATATAGAGTAATTATTGAAATAGAATATTTTATTGCCTTATATAATATTCCTTTATCTCAACTTTCGGGATTTAGTAAATCGAAAATTGAAAATCTAAGAGAAATTTATAAAAATTTCACAATTGAAGATGCTAAGCGAATTAAGGAAATCGAAATAACTACCAACCATGATGTTAAATCAGTTGAATACTTTTTAAAAGAAAAATTCGACAAACTTGATATTTCTGAATTTAAAGAATTTATACATTTTGGATTAACTTCCCAGGATATAAATAATACAGCTGTTCCTTATTCCTTTAAAGATGCCATTAATGATGTGTATTTCCCATTATTAAATAATATTATTGATAAATTAGATCAATTAATTGATGACTGGAAAGACATTACTATAATCGCCAGAACTCATGGTCAGCCAGCATCTCCTACCCGGCTTGGAAAAGAAATTAAGGTATTCCATGAAAGATTAATAAAGCAAATAGAATTATTAAAAACAATTCCTTTTTCAGCTAAATTTGGTGGGGCAACCGGCAATTTTAATGCACATGTTGTTGCATACCCATCAATTAACTGGAAAGAATTTGGTGATCATTTTGTAAATAATATTTTAAAATTAGACAGACAACAAACAACAACACAAATTGAACATTATGATAATTTAAGTGCCTTTTTTGATAATTTAAAAAGAATTAATACAATTTTAATTGATTTATGCCGTGATGTTTGGATGTATATCTCAATGGATTTTTTCAAACAAAAAATTAATAAAGATGAAGTAGGATCATCAGTAATGCCCCATAAAGTAAATCCAATTGATTTTGAAAATGCTGAAGGAAATTTCGGTTTTGCCAATGCCATTTTTGAGCATCTATCTGCAAAACTACCTATTTCCAGACTTCAACGCGATTTAACAGATTCAACTGTTTTAAGAAATATTGGTGTACCTATTGCTCATACTATAATTTCATTTAAATCAGTTTTAAAAGGTCTAAATAAACTAATAATAAATAAAGATAAAATAGACAGCGATATTGAAAAAAATTGGATAGTAATTTCAGAAGCAATTCAAACAATACTTAGAAGGGAAGCTTTTCCAAATCCATATGAAGAATTAAAAAAACTGACAAGAAATAACAAACAAATCAGTAAAAATGATTTCGATGATTTTATTGATCAATTAAATATTAATGAAAACATAAAAAAAGAATTGAAATTAATTACTCCATTTAATTATACTGGCATATAAAATTTATTGAATTTATTTTCGTTAAAAAAGCAATATTGCTGAATTGGATGGTTTTATTATGCCCTCATCGTTTTAATTTATACATTTGCTTTACTTATTAAGATATATCAGCGGATTGAAATGAAAAAATTCTTAAAACAGTTACTAAAATTATTACTTCCGTTTAAAATTGAAGTATTCCAAAGTATACTTTTTAATATCATGCATATTTTCTTTGGGTTATTCTCTGTAACAATGGCAATGCCATTTTTAGGAGTTCTATTCAAAACACAACCTTTAGTAAATGAAATCCCTAAATTTAGTTTATCAATAAATTATATTCTTGGAGTTACAAATTATTTTTTAAGTAAAATTATTGTTGTTAAAGGTGAAAGCATAGCTCTTTTATATTTATGTATTTTCATCATTATTATGACCTTATTAAAAACAGGTTCACGTTACTTATCGCTATTTTTTTTAGCTCCCGTGCGTAATGGGGTGGTTAGAAACCTAAGAAACGATTTATATTCAAAAGTTATTGATCTTCCATTATCCTATTATTCTGATGAACGAAAAGGGGATATAATTTCAAGAATAACTTCTGATGTGCAAGAAATTGAAGCTTCAATAGTAAGTTCACTTGAAACCTATATTAAAGATCCCGTAATTATTGTAGTATATGTATTTGTGTTATTTTCTATTAGCTGGAGACTAACCTTTTTTGTTTTGATTTTACTACCACTAAGTGGATATTTTATTGGAAGAATAGGAAAAAATCTTAAAGCTACTTCATTACGAGGGCAAAAAAAATTAGGATTGATATTATCTATAATTGAAGAAACCATTTCTGGATTAAGGATAATAAAGGCATTTAATGCTGAAAAAAAGATAAAGAACCAGTTTTACAGAGTAAATGATTTTTACACTAAAATAGTAACAAAAATTTACAGGCGAAGAATGCTGGCCAGCCCTTTAAGTGAATTCTTAGGAACAGTTGTTATGGTTTCGATACTTTGGTATGGGAGTAGTTTGGTTTTAATGAATGTGGCTCCTATTAAACCAGAAGAACTAATTACTTATTTAATCATTTTCTATATGATTATTAATCCGGCTAAAAACTTTTCAACTGCATATTACAATGTCCAAAAAGGTTTAGCCTCAGTTGAGCGTGTTGATAAAATTCTTAAAGCAGATGTAAAAATAAAAGATACTCCTAAATCAATTGATTATAAAGAATTTAAAAATACTATTGAATATAAAAATGTAAGTTTTAAATATGAAAAAGAATGGGTATTAAAAAACATTAACCTGAAAATCGAAAAAGGAAAAACTATTGCCCTTGTTGGTCAATCTGGTGGAGGAAAATCTACATTAGCCGATTTATTACCAAGATTGATAGATGTAAATAAAGGAGAAATTTTAATTGATAATATTCCTATTAAAAATATTAAGCTTATTGATTTAAGAAATCTGATGGGTATTGTAACCCAGCAGTCAATATTATTTAATGATTCAGTATATAATAATATTGCCTTTGGACATCCAGAAGCATCAGAAGCCAAAGTAATTGAGGCATCTAAAGTTGCTAATGCCGATGAATTTATTGTACAAATGAAAAACGGATATTACACAAATATTGGGGATAGTGGAAATAAATTATCTGGTGGTCAGCGGCAACGATTAAGTATTGCCAGAGCAGTTTTAAAAAATCCACCCATTTTAATACTTGATGAAGCAACCTCAGCTCTTGATACAGAATCTGAAAGATTAGTTCAGGATGCTTTATACAGGTTAATGAAAAACAGAACATCTATTGTAATTGCGCATCGACTTTCAACAGTAAAAAATGCTGACGAAATTATCGTCTTACATGAAGGAGAAATAGCTGAAAAAGGAAAACATGGGGTTTTATTGAAACAAAAAGGGATTTATAAAAAACTATATGATTTACAGATGTTTTCTTAATTAAATAATCTCCAGTATAATTTCAACAAACCTTTCCGAAACCTTTAATGCATTATAATTTGTAGTAATATTATTAAATGCATTAATTGCCAATTCGGTTCTTACACTTTCATTGTTATATAAGTATAAAATTTTATCAGCCAAATCTTCAGATGTGCCATCTGTTAAAACCACATCAACCTCATTGGTAAAAATTTCCTTAATTCCTTTTGTATTTTTTGTAATCATACATTTTTTGCAAGCAGAATAATGATAAGCCTTATTTGGTACTACAATTTCGGCTTTAACAGAATCACCGAATATTCCAAGACAAATATCAAATTCATTCACCTTATCATTTAATTTATTATAATCCAGCCAACCTAAAAATTTTACATTGTTCAACTTATATTCTTTAACCATAGCTTTTGCTTCAGCTAACCTCCATCCAGAGCCTACTAATTCAAAAACAATATCAGTATGTTCTTTCAAAATTTCAGCAGCTTTAATAATTTCAGGGACACCTTGTAAAGGTAAAAAGCTTCCATAAAATCCAATTTTAAAATGACTGTTTTTCGGTTTTTGATTTGGAAAGAAAACATTTGTATCAACACCAATATATAATGTCCTGAATTTATCAACTGGAATTTTAAATGTATTATGAAAATAGTTTAAATGACTATTTGTATCTGTTAAAATAATATCTGAATTTTTAAAAGAAATTCGATCATAAAAATAATGCTTAATAGCCCTGGGAGAATAAGATGGGTACTTTTTAAAATCATACACTTTTGACATAAATCTTGAAACGAGAGGGTCAAAAATAATTTTCTTGTTAACATTTTTTTTAATGAGTTTTACTGTGCGATGCGCAAAAGGTGGAATAAAAACTACATCAACTTCATCAATTATATCATGCAGCGTTTTACGCCAGGAATCAAAATCATTATGTATAGGTAACTCGAAGTATTCAATATTCTGAGATTCTAAACCCGATTTAATTATCAAGGTCCTGTTATACTCTGTATCATAGTTACCAGTGAAAAGTATCTTCATTTACTCTTTTTCAATATAAAAAATATTAAAAAAGGTTGTTCCTACTATAATTTGGAACAACCTATTTCGCATGCGGAGGAAGAGGGATTCGAACCCCCGGTCCGCTTACACGGACAACGGTTTTCAAGACCGCCGCATTCGACCGCTCTGCCATTCCTCCGGGCGCAAAAGTAAAATTATTTTTTAGATTAATAAAATAATTCAAAAAAAAATTCTGAAAGCTTGTTTATTACTGAATTTTCTTTAAATTTGATTGTTGCATTACAAAAATGGAGATTTTATCAAAAAATATGACATTTTTTTGGCCTTATATTTGCTAAAGAGCAGAAATAGTCTATATTTGTAATTAAAAGATATAAATTTTTAAATTTACTAACCCTAAAAATTAAATTATTATGAACAAAGCACAATTAATTGACTCAATCGCTAGCGAAGCTAAATTGACCAAAGCTGATGCAAAAAAAGCTCTTGACGCTTTTATTAAAGCAACTACTGGTGCATTAAAAAAAGGTGGACGCGTAGCATTAGTTGGATTTGGATCTTTCTCAGTTGCTAAAAGAAATGCAAGAACAGGAAGAAACCCACAAACTGGAAAACCTATTACTATTGCAGCTAAAAAAGTTGTTAAATTTAAAGCTGGAAGTGAATTAGCTGATGCAGTTAAATAAATTGGCATTGCTTCAATAAAAAACTTGGGAGTGCATTTTGTACTCCCTTTTTTTATCCTTAAAATTTAAATAATGAAAAATAAACTCATCGAATATTTAACTGAGTTTATTACTGATAACAGAATAGAGAGGTTTAATGATATAATTAAATACAGGACAAGGTATATAACTGTTGTTCTGGAAGATATTTTTCAACCTCATAATGCAAGTGCTGTATTACGTTCATGTGATTGTTTTGGTATTCAAGATGTACATATTATTGAGAATGAAAATAAATACCAGGTAAATCCAGATGTAGCTCTTGGATCATCTAAATGGATTAATTTAATCCTACATAACAATGAAAAAAATAATTCACTCCAAACAATAAAAAAACTTAAAAATGAAGGATACAGAATTGTTGCAACTAGTCCAAATGTAAATGATATTAATTTGGATCAATTTGAAATAAATAAAGGTAAAATTGCACTTTTCTTCGGAACTGAACTTAATGGACTTTCAGAAGATGCGTTAAATAATTCAGATGAATTTGTAAAGATACCAATGTATGGTTTTACTGAAAGTTTAAATATTTCAGTTTCAGCAGCTATAATTTTGCAAACATTTATTCATAAACTTCATCAATCAACCATAAATTGGAAACTCTCGGAGGAAGAAATAATTAATCTAAAAATACAATGGCTAAGAAATAGTATAAAAAATTCAGACTTAATAATTAAAAACTTTATTAAGAGTAATAACAATATATCCATTTTTTGATTAAATAAGCATTTTATTTTATATTTATAATTTCTTTTATTTGTATATCTTTTTCATTTTATTAGTATAAAGAATGAATTGCGTTATCATTGATGACGACCAAATGTCAAGAAGGATAATAGAAGAGTATGTCAGAAAAACTGAATTTCTGGCCTTGAAATACTCATTCTCTAATGCGGTTGATGCTATAAATAATATTAGCAAAGAAGACCCGGTTGATTTAGTATTTCTTGATATTGAGATGCCGGAAATGAGTGGAATTGACTTTTTAAATACACTTTCTTCTCCTTGCCAAATTGTAATTATTTCTTCAAAAGAAAAGTATGCTCTTGAAGCTTTTGAATATAATGTAACAGATTATTTACTTAAACCCATTTTATATAGCAGATTTTATAAGGCTGTTGAAAAAGCCGGAAGTCGATATGAAAAAACACGTGAAATAAAAGAAGGGGATAATGAAATATTTATTAAAAAGAATGCAAAACTTGTTCGCGTAAGATATGATGAAATGTTATGGATTGAAGCCCTTGAAAATTATGTTGTGATTACAACGTATGATGATAAATATACGATTCACTTCACTATGAAAGCCATTGAATCCAAGTTACCGCAAAATATTTTTTTAAGAGTTCATCGATCTTACATTGTAAATAAAAGTAAAATAATGATTATTGAAGATAATTCAGTGGGAATTGAGCACGAAGATGAAGTGAAATACATACCCATTGGAAAATCATATCGTGACAAACTACTCGGAGATATAAATCTCATTATAAAATAAATCATTAAAAAATGTTTACTGAAAAACAGTTGTTTTTGCAATATCTTGCCCAAACATCTGAAAATCCTTTATTATTAGAAATTGAAAAAGCAGAAGGTATTTACCTATTTGATAAATCAG
>CAZBZX010000219.1:6683-7438 GCA_964496465.1 uncultured Bacteroidales bacterium | reverse complement strand
AAAATTTATTTTTATACTGAACAAAAAACCCGGCAGCCCAACGCTCCGGGTTTTTTGCAATGTTTTTTAATTTAGTAATTAAACCAATTTATACTTTTTAAGTTTTGAAACTAAAAATAATTGCACTATTTAATAAAACAACATTTTATATTTATGTAATTGTCCTTATCCTTCTTTCAGTATTACCTATTAATTCAGCTGCTAAATTAAACGATATAACCATTATAAGCTTCAGGGGAGATTACTTTGTGCATGCTTTAATATTTATTCCCTGGGCCTTATTTAATTTAAAGTTTTGTAAAAACAATTGGCTGTGGTTATTTACCGGCCTCATTTTTTCAGCAGGCATAGAAATGTTGCAATATTTTTTACCATACCGCGCTTTTAATATTAACGATATATTATCAAATATTATTGGTGTTATTTTAGGTCAATTAATACGATTCATAAAAGCTAAATTCATAAAATAATTCCTCGGTATTTTTTATTTTCTCCCATTTTTAAGGGGAGATGTCACAGTATTCTGTGACAGAGGGGTAAATAAACAAAAACCCGGCAGCTTAACACTCCGGGTTTTTTTATTCCGCACAGTTTACCACTTAGCATTCCTCATTTTACCCCCTGATTCCCCCTAATTCTAGGGGGACTAACTTTAATATTAATTTTTGAAAATAGTACTCCCTCTCCTTTTTAAGGAGAGGGATTTAGGGTGAGGTTATTTATCAAAAACCCGGCAGAAAACTCTCCGGGTTTAT
>CAZBZX010000219.1:0-6583 GCA_964496465.1 uncultured Bacteroidales bacterium | reverse complement strand
TTATTCCACATAAGCTACCACAACTGCTCTCCCCTTTTTACCCCCTAATCCCCCTAATATTAGGGGGACTAATTTTGCTATTATTATTTCAATGACTCCCCTCTTTGCGGATGAATGTATTTCATTCAGCCAGGAGAGAGGGGTCGGGGGTGAGTTTACAAAGGCCGGCAGAAAACTCTCCGGGTTTATTTATTCCACATAAGCTACCACAACTGCTCTCCCCTTTTTACCCCCTAATCCCCCTTATTCCAGGGGGACTAACTTAACTATTATCATTTCAATAAATTTTTCCCTCTCCTTCTTAAGGAGAACCTGTTCCGAATTTATTTCGGGAGGGTCGGGGTGAGTATAAAAACATTAAATTTCATTTTTTCCAAAATATTGAGTAATTTTACTCATAATATTGAGTAAATTGTAAATTATGTTTGAACGGTCAGAATTACAGGTACTTAAAAAAAGAATTGAAGAACCTCGAAGGTTTATTCAGGTTATTATGGGACCACGACAGGTTGGTAAAACAACATTAGTTAACCAGTTAACAAAACAAATACAACTTCCTTTTATAGTTGAATCTGCTGATGCTGTTCCGGCAGGTGGTTCAATCTGGATTCAACAAGTTTGGGAATCGGCCAGGTTAAAAATGAAAGTTGAATCAGCAACCGAATTTCTTTTGATTTTAGATGAAATACAAAAAATATCCAACTGGAGCGAAATAATTAAGAAATGTTGGGATGAGGACTCATTTAATAATACGGCTATAAAGGTAATATTGCTTGGTTCTTCCCGCCTTCTATTGCATAAAGGCTTAACAGAATCATTAGCCGGCCGTTTCGAGACTATTTACCTTACCCATTGGTCATTAAACGAAATGGAGCAAGCTTTTGGATGGGATGCTAATACATTTGCATGGTTTGGCGGATATCCGGGAGGTGCAGAATTAATAGCGGACGAGTCTAGGTGGAAAAGGTATATTTGCGATTCACTTATTGAAACAAGTATTTCAAAAGATATACTTATGCTTACCCGGGTTGATAAGCCTGCATTAATGAAAAATTTGTTTGAACTGGGTTGCATCTATTCCGGACAGGTTTTATCCTATACAAAAATTCAGGGTCAACTTCAGGATGCCGGAAACACTACAACATTGTCGCATTATTTAAATTTATTAGATAAAGCAGGATTACTTGGCGGGATAGAAAAATTTGCATCAAATACAATACGTAAACGGGCATCTAGTCCAAAGTTTCAGGTTCACAACAATGCACTTTTAAGTGCTCAAAAAGTTGAACAATTTAACGATATATTAGTCAGGCCAAACGAATGGGGCAGGATTATTGAATCAGCAGTTGGAGCACATTTATTTAATCAATCAGTTCGTTCCGGTTATTCCCTGTTTTATTGGAGGGAGAGACATGATGAGGTAGATTTTATAATTGAAAAGGGTGGAAAAATAATAGCTATTGAAGCCAAAAGTAATTATTCAAAAAATCAAAAAGGAATGGATGTTTTTCAACGTAAATTTAATCCGTTAAAAATATATCTTGTTGCTAATAATGGGATACCATGGAAAGAATTTTTAAAAATTGATCCGCTGGAATTATTTTAAAATATGAAAATTTTCCTGGATAAAAGCTACCCCAATTATTTTCAGGTTACTGAAATGGTATAAAAAGTTATAAGGAAGAGCAACTAAAACGTTGGTAAATGCATTCCGAAAAAATAAATACGACATAATTATTAACCTGGTTTATCGAGAACTATCCCCAAAGTGTTCAAATCATGCGAGAAAAACCCGATTACCAGTATAATTTTAAGTCAGTGAGACAGTAATTTCAGGAAAAGTAGTGGTCTGAAATTGCATAGTCGAACTTATCCCGATGCGAAGCATTCGGAATTGTTTATTGATTTTATATATTATTCTTTATGGATTTCACTATTTCCATATATAATGAGTTATTAAGTGCAATTAAAATTATAGGTTATTTTTTCAACCGTTTGTAGATTTTCTTCAAAATTCAAATAATAGATGTGTTATTCTCCGTCATAATGTATTTGATTATAACCATAAAAATATGTAAATTTGCATTACGGTTATAAATTTACATAAATATGATTCATCGAAATATAACATCCATTCTTAAAAACCGTTTACAGAAGTTTCCGGTACTTACTTTAACTGGCCCACGCCAATCGGGTAAAACAACCCTGTTGAAAAACGAATTTTTCGATTATAAGTACTTTAATTTCGAAAGAATTGACCATCGCGAATTATTTCTTTCCGATCCTTTGGGCTTTTTAAATTCCCAGGGCACAAAAGTAATTTTCGATGAAGCTCAACGAATCCCCGACTTATTTAGTTATATTCAGGTAATATCCGATGAACGGAGTATTCCGGGCCAGTATATATTATCCGGTTCGCAAAGCTTTTTAATGAATAACCATATTTCTCAATCATTAGCCGGCAGAACCCATGTCAGTCACTTGCTTCCTTTTGGAATAAATGAACTTTCATTGCAAAATCAACCTATTACCGAACAAATATTTAAAGGGTTCTATCCGCGCTTACACCATGTAAACATCGAACCAACAGAATTTTATCCATCTTATGTACAAACATATATTGAAAGGGATATAAGGTCATTAAAAAACATCGAAAACCTGAATACATTTACCCGGTTTATTGGCTTATGTGCCGGCAGGATAGGACAAATTTTAAATCTTTCGTCATTAGCTAATGATACCGGAATTACTGTTAACACAGCCAAATCGTGGCTTTCGTTATTAGAATCAAGTTATATAATTTTTCGTTTACAACCCTATTATAATAATTATAATAAAAGATTAATCAAATCACCAAAACTATATTTTTACGATACTGGCCTTGCGTGTTCATTATTAAAAATACAAAATGCCGAAATGATTAAAACTCATTATTTGTATGGCGCTTTATACGAAAATTATATTATAAGCGAAATTTTAAAAACTCAATACCATTCGGGCATAACACCATCTGTTTATTACTGGAGGGAGAGTAACGGAACAGAAATAGATTGTATAATTGAGTTAATGAATCAAAAAATTATTGCCTTAGAAATAAAAGGGGGTGAAACATTTAATAAAGATTACCTGAAGAATTTTAAGAATTTTCCGTTTGAAAATGAAAAAATAGTTAAGAATTTAATTTACACAGGCAATTCTTCTACTTTATCGGCAGATGTAAACATAATAGGGCATGGCGATTTTATAAAATTTCTTTCTGCCTTAAATTAATTTGTGGATTTTATTTCAAAAACATATAAAGCCTTATTAATTTCTCTACACCAGCAGCGATTTTTTTTCTACCATTTAAAGATTTCCTCCAAAATCCAAATAATAAAACCATTGTATCACGCCACGATGTAGTTTAAAACCACAAAATTCCCTAATAACAGCTATATTAGAGCAAGAGTTGGGTATTTTAGGAAGTTATTATTTCAGGATTGTACCTGAGAGTTTTAGTGAGAAAATTATTAAACAAATTGCTGGGTTAGGGCATGAGGTGGGGTATCATTATTAAGACCTTACAATTGCTTCGCAATTATTGAATAATGAACAATGGACAATGAAGATTATTTTAATAAATTAGTAGATAAAGCATATGATTTATTTTGTAGAAATTTGGAAAAAATACGGAAAATAGTTCCGGTAAAAACAATATGCATGCATGGCAGTCCAATGAGCAAATGGGATAGCAGGCTTATCTGGCAAAAATACGATTATAAAAAACTGGGCATTATTGGCGAACCCTATTTTGATATCGATTTTTCAAAAGTACTGTATTTAACAGATACCGGCCGCAGGTGGGATGGGGAGAAGGTAAGTGTGAGGGATAAGGTAATAATGAATAATGGACAATGGCCAATGAACAATAAAGCCATCCATGATCAACCATCAACCATCCTCCGCCATACTTTCCACTCCACGTTCGATATTATTTCTGCGGCTGAAAAAGGCCAATTATCAGATAAGATAATGATCACCGTTCATCCCCAGCGCTGGACCAATAAACCATTACCCTGGTTAAAAGAACTGGTTTGGCAGAATATGAAGAATATTGTAAAACGAATAATTGTTACTAAACAATAAAAAAATTTAATTAAAAACCAACGAAAAACCCGGCAGCAAAAACTCCGGGTTTTTTAGTTGTTAGTTATTAGTTGCTGGTTGTTAGATAATAGTCAATGGTTAATAGTTGTTAGTTTATAAAGGACTAAAGTCCATGTTTTGTTTTATTTATAAGTCCGTCAGCTAAAGCTGACGGTAAGTTAAGGTTGAAACCAGTGATAATTTTAATTTATCTGCAGGGCAAATATCCCTTGCCGTCGACTTTAGTCGACGGATTAAAAAGGTATAAAAAACTTACAGGGCTTTAGCCCATTACTTTGCGGATTTTTATATTCCGCATAGTTTACCTCAATGCACTCCCCTCTTTGCGAGTGGAGCGAGGAGTGAGGGGTTGGGGGTGAGTTTACAAAAACCCGGAAGCAAAACACTCCGGGTTTTTTTAGTTTCTAGTTGTTAGTTATTAGTTATTAGAGCGAAACCAACAACTATTAACTATCAACTACTAGGATAGTTCAACTATTTCCTTTATATAATGTTTTTTACCGAAGACTTTTGTAGATGTTTACCGAACCTACAGGTTATAGCTCAATAACCGGTTGGTAGTATAGCATCTTCTTCATAATTATTTTATGAAACAAGAGTAATTTAATGAGTGCAGTGAGCTTTAAAATAAATGGTAAAGATTACACTACTTAAGGGATTAAAGCAAAAGTTACCTGGAATTATTAAATGAAATTTAAATCTTTTATTAAACTTGTGTTAAAATAATATATAATAATTACCTATTATTTTTAAATTTATATAATTGATATAACATTAATTATTGTATTTCATATTTTTTAAATGAGTGATTCGAATATTGAAATTTACAGACTGGATAATGGTAAAACTGAAATAAATGTTCAGCTTGAAAACGAAACTGTTTGGCTTAGTTTAAGTCAGATGGTCGATCTTTTCGAGCGGGATAAGTCTGTGATATCGCGCCATATAAAAAGTATTTTTAAAGAAAATGAATTGGAAAAAAATTCAGTTGTTGCAAAAAATGCAACAACTGCAAAAGATGGTAAAATATACCAAGTTGATTTTTATAATCTTGATGTAATTATTTCTGTGGGATATAGAATAAAATCCCAACGTGGCACACAGTTTAGAATATGGGCAAATAAAATTTTGAAAGATTATTTAATTAAGGGATATTCATTAAATGAAAAACGATTAAAACAAAAGACTGAACAATTAAATGAACTTCAGGAAACAATAAAAATACTTGGTAATGTTTTAAATCGTAAGCTATTGTCAAATGATGAAAGTACCGGCTTATTAAAAATAATTTCAGATTATGCCTATGCCTTAGATATTCTTGATCAGTACGATTATCAAAAATTAAAAATAAAAGATACTTCAGGCAAGGAAGTTTACCAATTAACGTATAAAGAAGCTATAAATAAAATACGAATAGTTAAAAAAGCATGCACAAATACCAATCTTTTTGGACAGGAGAAGGATAGTTCATTTAGAAGCTCACTGGCAACAATCTATCAAACATTTGATGGAAAAGATTTGTATCCAAGTGTTGAAGAAAAAGCGGCCAATTTATTATATTTTATTACAAAAAACCATTCATTTACAGATGGCAATAAACGAATTGCCGCATTCTTGTTTCTTTATTTTCTGGAAAGAAACGGAATATTATTTAACCAAGTTGGAGATAAAAGAATTGCCGACAACACACTTGTTGCCTTAACGTTAATGATTGCAGTTAGCAATCCTGATGAAAAAGATATCATGATAAAAGTAATTGTTAATTTAATTAATAAAAATAATTAAAAAACTGGGCATTATCGGAGAGCCCTATTTTGATGTAGATTTTTCAAAAGTACTTTATTTAACCGATACAGGCCGCAGGTGGGATGGGGAGAGAGTGAGTGTGAGGGATAAGGTTTGTTCTCAGTTCTCAGTCAGCACCTGTGTCAGATAAGTATAAATTTCATTCTACATTCAACATTATTAAAGCTGCAGAACAAAACCAGCTTCCTGATAAAATAATGATCACCGTCCACCCCCAGCGCTGGACAGACAAGCCTGTACCCTGGCTAAAAGAACTGGTTTGGCAGAATGTGAAGAATGTTGCAAAGAGAGTGGTTGTTTTAAGGAAAAAGTGATGGAAGTGATAAAAGTGATAAAAGTTATGATGTGATGAAAGTGATGAATGTGATAGAAATGCATCATCCTGTCACCTCATCACTCCGTCACCCCGTCACTCCGTCACTCCCTCACTCTCGCAACTCACCCTTCGATTAACTCAGGGTGACCAAATACATATAAATTATAAATTTTTCAAGTCCCTCTCCTTTTTAAGGAGAGGGATTTAGGGTGAGGTTATTTAACAAAAACCCGGCAGTCAAATACTCCGGGTTTTTTTATTTCACGGTATCTCATGAAAGCTTGCTTCTCCGCCATTAGGCGGATCGCAATGACG
>CAZBZX010000218.1:0-7451 GCA_964496465.1 uncultured Bacteroidales bacterium | reverse complement strand
AATTAATTTTAATAAATCAACAATATTTATTAATAAAATAGTTTTCATAAATCAGAAAATATAATATTGTTTTTTACGTTGTATAATTTTCGACCTAAAACTAAACCTATAAGATGCAAAAAAACTTTCTTCAACAATTGAGAAGGTCGGATATTTATTTTGTATTACTGGTATTAATAGCAGCTAGCTTACCATTATCTATTTTTACTATAAGCTTATTCACTATTCTTCTTGGCCTAAATTGGTTAATTGAGGGTAATTTTAAAGAGAAATTTTTAATACTAAGACGTCGCAAAAGTGTGGTTATTTTTTTAACTATTTATCTAATTCATATTGTTGGTTTACTGATTACTGAAGATTTTAATTATGGTTTAAAAGATTTACGAATAAAATTGCCAATTTTTCTATTTCCCCTAATTATCGGAACAAGTAAATCTCTCGAAAAGAGGCAATTAAAGTTACTTTTAAGTATTTTTATTTCTGCTGTTTTGATTAGTACTTTTGCCAGCATTTATGTCTTATTAGGTTTTTCAAAGATAGAAGTAATAGATATCAGAAATATTTCGGTTTTTATTCGTCATATTCCTTTTGCTATACTTATTAATATAGCCATTTTTTCAGGATTATACTTTTTATTATTCAAAAGGGATGACATAAATAAAAAGGAAAAAATATGCATAATAATAACTACCGTTTGGTTAAGTGTTTTTTTAATTATTTTAAAATCCTTCACTGGTATAATAATTTATGTAATTTGTGGATACTTAACTTTAATCTTTAGTGTAAAATGGTTTAAAAGAAAAATATTAAAATCAATTATAAAAGTCAGTCTAATATTGGTACCTATTTTTATAATATTATATGTTACTTTTTCTTATTTAAAATTTAAGCAAACTGAAAAGATTGATTTTGACAATCTTGATACAAAGACAGCTAGTGGGAATAAATATTATCATTTAATTGATAATAAAAGTAGGGAAAATGGCCATTTTGTATGGATTTATTTTTCAGGTGATGAAATTAGCAAGGAATGGGAAAAAGTTAGCAAATTAAAATATTTTGATAAGGATAAAAAGGGACAAGTTATTCGATATACTCTCACAAGGTACATGACTTCAAAAGGTCTCAGGAAGGATTCAGTCGGATTTTCACAACTAACTGTACAGGATATAAAAAATATTGAAAACGGCATGACTAATTATATTTATACTCATAAGTTTAAATTGTATCCCAGGTTATATGAAATTTTTTGGGAAATAGAGAAATATCAAAATGGCAGCAATCCTAGCGGGCATTCTGTTACTCAACGGATAGAATATCTAAAAACTGCAATTTCTATTATAAAGGATAATTTTTGGATCGGCACTGGAACAGGTGATGTTAAAGAAAGTTTTAAAGAAAAGTATAAAGAATTGAATTCGGAATTGGATAAGAAATGGCAACTCAGAACACATAATCAGGTAGTAACATTTTTCCTGACTTTTGGAATTATTGGGTTTTTATGGATTTTATTTGCTACATTATTTCCTATTTCATATGAGAAAAAATGGAGAAATTATTTATTCATTATTGTGTTTATAATGTTTAGTATTTCTATGATAAACGAAGATACAATCGAAACACATGTAGGTGTTAGTATGGTGGCTTATTTTTATTCTTTATTTCTATTTGGTGTTTCAAATAATGAGAATGAGTTTTAATTTCCTTATTAAATTACCTGCCGAAATTTGTAACCTGAATACATTTCTGATTACCAGGAAGATAAAGTTGAATCTAAATATTCTTATCTAAACATTCATAAAATATATAACATTTTTATTTATTTTGGCCTGAAATACAAATATTGAATTATTTTTCAAAAGAACTTATTGTAATAATGAATCCAGATAATAGATTTAGGAAGATCATAGTTATAATTTTAATCACCTTTAATTTTATTTATTCATCATTCAATATTATTGCGCAAAAACCTACTATTAATGGCACATTTGACTTTATTGGTGATAATCGGGAATATTTCAGCCAATATGCAAAAGCTCAAACTATTTTAGGAGCAAGGGTAGATTTAAATACAGAATTTAGCGATTCAGATTCAACAAATTTAATTATTCTGGGAATGAATTATTTATATGAATTTGGATATATTATTGATGGATATAAACCAATTCTAGACTTATATTACCATTATAATAACCATAATATTGATTTCTATTTTGGTTCTTTCCCAAGGAAGAACTTATTAAATTACCCGTTGGTTTTATTAACGGATACATTATTGTACTATCGGCCTAATGTTGAAGGTGCTTTAGGACAAATAAGTGGAGAAAGAGGATATTTAAATTCATGGCTCGATTGGACTGGCCGACAAACAGATACTGCACATGAAGCTTTTCTTGCAGGAATTTCAGGAAGAATGAATATAAATATTTTCTATGGTGAAGAATATTTATATATGTATCATAGAGCAGGTGTTGGAAATCCAGCATTAGATACAAATCATATTCGGGATAATGGGGGAGGAGCTGCTTTTATTGGTATTGACCTATCACAGAAATGGCTATTAGATCAACTTTTATTTGATGTTGGCGCTGTAT
Organism: uncultured Bacteroidales bacterium; assembly: GCA_964496465.1. Classification (GTDB taxonomy): domain Bacteria; phylum Bacteroidota; class Bacteroidia; order Bacteroidales; family CAYFUP01; genus CAZBZX01. Next base: position 4,857 of record CAZBZX010000218.1, on the reverse strand, counting down.
TTTCTTACGATAGATCAAGACCAGACCCATATGAATTTGCCAGCGGTTTTATGGCAAGAATAAAAACACAATATAAAAGAGTTGGAATAGATGGGGTTTATTATAATGGAGGAAAACAGTCCTTAGCCTATGGCGATCCTTTTTATTCCGCAGGAAAATATAGTCGTGTTGATCTGTATTTCATTCCGTTCAAATCGAAAAGGGTAACGTCAAAAGTGGCTTTTGGACTGCATTTTGCCCCTGATCAGTTTGATGTTAGTCAACAAGTATTTGTAACTATGAAGTTTCTATAATGATTAAATTTAATAAATTTTAATAAAAATAATTCGATTAGATAAATTAGCAATTTGTAATTTGCAAACCGGATTTCTAAAATTTTAAAAAATGGAAAAGTATAAAAAATTTAATACAATAATTGGTTGGGTTTTATTTTCAATAGCGGCAGTTGTCTATTTAATGACAATGGAGTCGTCAGTTAGTTTTTGGGATTGCGGTGAATTTATTTCTTCAGCTTTTAAACTTGAAGTAGGTCATCCTCCAGGAGCTCCCTTTTTTATGATTCTAGGCAGGTTTTTTACATTATTAGCGGGTAAAAATGTTCAACTTGTACCGGTAATGGCAAATTCATTGTCGGCATTAGCGAGTGCATTCACTATTTTATTTTTGTTCTGGACGATTAGCCATTTAATTAAAAAAATTATTGTTAGCAATTCTACTTCCGAATTTTCTACTTCAAATATTATTTTAATTCTTGGAAGTGCATTTGTTGGGGCTATGGCATACACATTTTCCGACACTTTCTGGTTTTCAGCTGTTGAGGGAGAAGTATATGCAACCTCTTCATTAATTACTGCTATTGTTTTTTGGGCTATTTTAAAATGGGAAAATGAAGCGGATCAAAAATACGCAAACCGTTGGATTATTTTTATCGCTTATTTAATCGGATTATCTATTGGGGTACACCTACTTAATTTATTAGCAATTCCAGCTATTGTATTTGTTTACTACTTTAAAAAATATACGACTACACAGAAAGGTATTATCTGGGCCACAATTATATCCCTCATTTTATTAGCTGTTATAATGTATGGCGTTATTCCGGGAGTTCTTAAAGTTGCTTCCTGGTTTGAATTACTTTTTGTAAATGGGTTTAATTTGCCTTTTAATTCTGGCACATTATTTTATTTAGCAGCATTGATAGTCTTGTTTGCCTGGGGAATTCATTATACACATATTAATGGCAAAGTTTTATTGAATACTATACTTATTGCTTTTACAGTAATTATAATTGGATATTCTTCCTACGCAACAATAATTATACGATCATTAGCGGAACCTCCTATGGATCAAAACAATCCTGATAATTTATTCTCATTGCTTTATTATTTAAATCGAGAGCAATATGGTGACAGGCCTTTATTTAAAGGTAAATATTATAATGCTCCATTGGTTGAGCGAAAAGATGGAACTCCTTCCTATGCAAAAGTTGGAGATAAATATGGAATTATTGATTACAAAGCTATTTATAAATATGATGAAAGGTTCACAACGATTTTTCCACGTATGTATAGTGATCAGCCAGATCATATTGAAGTATATAAAGAGTGGGGCAAAGTGAAGGGCAGGCCAATACGATTGAATAATTACCAGGGAAAACCTGAAGTTAGATATGTACCGACTTTTGGTGAAAACCTGCGGTTTTTCTTTAAATATCAATTGGGATTTATGTATTTTAGGTATTTTATGTGGAATTTTTCAGGTCGTCAGAATGATATTCAGGGAGATGGAAATGTAGTCAACGGGAATTGGGTTAGTGGGATTTCATTTATCGATAACCCAAGATTAGGGGATCAGTCGAAGATACCTACAGAATTTGCACATACAAAATCACGGAATAAATATTACATGCTTCCTTTACTTTTAGGACTTATTGGGCTTGCATTTCAATTTACAAAAGACAAGAAAGGATTTGTTATTGTTTCTCTTTTATTTGTGTTAACGGGTATTGCAATTGTTGTATATCTAAATCAGAATCCAATTCAACCTCGTGAACGAGATTATGCTTATGCCGGATCATTTTATGCATTTACAATTTGGATTGCCTTAGGAGTCGTGGGTATTGCATCATTTCTTCAGAAAAAATTACCAAAAAGTTTAAGTAGTATAATTTCAATTGCATTATGTCTTTTAATAGTTCCGGTAATAATGGCTAAAGAAAACTGGGATGATCATGACCGGTCTGGCAGATATACAGCACGAGATTTTGCACATAATTATTTAAATTCATGTGCACCGAATGCAATTTTATTTACTAATGGAGATAATGATACATTCCCTCTTTGGTATGCACAGGAAGTGGAAGGAATTAGAACAGATATTAAAGTAATTAATTTAAGTTATTTAACTGCCGATTGGTATATCGATCAACAAAAAAGAAAGTCATATGAAGCTGAACCTGTTCCTTTTTCATTAAATCATGATCAATATATTAGAGGTACCAGGGATGTTTTGCCAATTTATGATCAAATAAAAAAATATGTTGATGTAAAGCAAATAATGGCTTTTATTTCAAAAGATGATAAGAAATTTAAAATTCCTTCTCCTTTCAAACAAGGAGAACTGACAAATTATCTTCCTACACGTAATTTAGCTTTAGTAGTGGATAAGGATTTGGTTTTATCAAATGGAACTGTTAGTGAAAAAAATAAAGATAAAATTTTAGATACTTTAAAATGGAATTTACAAGGCAACTATATTTTAAAAAATAAGTTGATGATTATTGACCTTTTAGCTAACAATGATTGGGAAAGGCCAATATATTATGCTATAACGGTTTCGAGCGATAATTATATGAACTTAGAGTCATATTTTCAAACGGAAGGGCTTGCCTATCGCATTGTGCCAATCCAAACACGCCGGGGGAGAGGCGAAATTGGAAGGATTGATTCGGATATTATGTATGATAATATTATGAATAAATTTAAATGGGGTAGAATTGAGAATGAAGGTGTTTATCTTGATGAAAATAATATTAGAATGTTATCAAACTACAGGAATAGTTTTTCAAGGTTGGCAGCAACTTTACTTGAGGAAGGGAAGAAAGATAAGGCAATTGAAGTTATTAATAGATGTATGGAATTAATGCCTGCAAATAGAGTACCATATAATTATTTTATCATTCCGTTAATTGATGTAATGTTTAAAGCAGGTATGATAAATGAAGCTACAGAAATTAGTATGGATTTAATTAAAAATAAAAAGGAAGAGATTGATTTTTATTTGAGTTTTAATGATGATAAAGTTAAGGATCTAGATTATAATATCAGATTATCTTTTCATATCCTTCAGGAGATACAAAGAATGGCAGCTGAAAATAATGTAGAAAATATTCAGGAGGACCTAAGCAATTATCTTGAAGAAAGTATTATGAAATATTCATCAAAAATGAATATGTAAAATATGAGAATTTCTTTATTTATCAGGGCAATTTATCCTGAAGCAATATGGAATGTCAAAAATTCAAAAAACGAAATCTATATCACATTTGACGATGGTCCTGATCCTGAAATTACTCCAAAAGTTCTTGATATTTTAAAACAATTTAATGCGAAGGCTACCTTTTTTTGTGTAGGGGAAAATGTAAAAAAATATCCAGAGGCATTTAAACAAATTATTGCTGGGGGACACGCTGTAGGAAATCATACTTATAATCATTTAAAAGGTTGGCGCACAAATAATAAGGATTATTTTGAAAATATTGAAATGGCTGCAAATTATATTTTATCTAATTTATTCCGCCCACCATATGGTCGTTTAAAAATTAGTCAGTATTCAAAGCTTTGTAAGAAATATAAAATTATTATGTGGGATGTTTTAAGTCTGGATTATTCTAAAAATATAACGAAAGAAAAATGTGCCCAAAAAGTAATAAAAAATGCCAGACCTGGTTCAATCGTTGTCTTTCACGATGCAAAAAAAATGCAAGAAAATATGTTTTATGCATTGCCCAAAGTATTGGAGCATTTTAAAAATAAAGGCTTTGTAATGAATAGTTTAATTCTATTATAGGTAATTTTAATATTCCTTACGAAACGAAGTGAAGATCAGGAATCCATGAATTTATTGAGAGAAATTCGGGAGTTAAGTGTTTCTCCTATTTTATTATTGAATTATTATAGTATTTCACGCAAAGACCGCTAAGATATACGCAAATTACGCAAAGTAATTCTTTGCGATTTTTGCGTTTTTAATCTTTGCGAATTTTGCGAGAAACAATTTTGGGAACATTACCCTAAAAAACTAATAAAAGGAGTAAAAATAGGGTGATAAATTCGGGAGTAAGCGAAATTTTATTGTGGTGGTTAGGTTTCTACTATTCCTGAATATCCCTATTGATATCTAAGAAAAAATTCAACTTTTTTTCTTAAAGTATTGCTCCCTAAACCACGAAAATATCCGTTTGAAAAAATAAAGTGGAAATAAAAAAGATGGTAAATTGAAGTTACTAAGTTCTTCGGAATTAATTAATAATTTTATAAAACAGTTCAATTTATATCGATAGTCGTTTTTTAATTGCGACAAATAGAAAATATCTGCTAAATGACTAATTCCCCTTGATTGCATAATTTCAGATGGCCGGTTTATTCCCTTGATAATTTTATGGATAAGTATGTTAGTTTTTCTGTTTGGATGAATGTGAGTTAAATTCTCAGGAATATTAGTGTTGAATAATAAATTGGAAATCATACAGGTTTCAAGGATTACATTTTTTAGTTTATTTTTTGAAGCCAATACCATGACATAATCCCAGTTAATTTTATTTTGTGTTAATATTTCGTGGATATCCCGTAACCAAAA
>CAZBZX010000217.1:1390-7453 GCA_964496465.1 uncultured Bacteroidales bacterium | reverse complement strand
TTACGATCAACTTTAAGTAACTATTATTTAACATTTATTGTTGTCGGATTTGTATCAATGCTAATTTTAACGATTGGAGGATTGTCTGGGATTGTTGTTTTTGTTATTGGTATCATAGTATCGATATTTTATTTTATAACAGTTTTATCTCCACTTGCACCAATTTTAATAATTGAAGATAAAGATCCATTCCAGACTATTGGACGCTCGTTTGCCCTTACTCATAAAGATTTCTGGGGTGCTCTTGGTGCTATCCTATTATTAATTCTGCTTTATATTGTAATTTCTATAGTTATTTCGATTTTCACAATCTTACCATTTGCATTTGATGTGATAAAAGAATTTACTCATGGTGTAAATATTTTTGAGATATTAAAAAATGGAGGTCTTATTAACTCAAGGATGACAACAGCCGGGCTATTCATTAATCTTGTTTTTTCAGCACTGACTTTTCCAATATTCCCCATTTTTTCAGTTGTTCTGTATTTTAAACTAAAATATACCGAAGATCATAAAGAACCAGATTTTGAGAAATATTCAAATTGACAAATTAGAAATAATCAAATCATCAGATATTTATACCCGACAGTTTAAAATTGTCGATATTGATGAAATACATCAACTAATAAGTTTTCATCTAAACCATACATATTCTAAAGTTTATTCACCTAAAATTGTTGAATTTTATAAAAAATACCATTCAAAAGAGAGCCTGTTACATGATGCTCAAAAAGGACATATTCTTATTACTATTTGTAATAATGAAATAATTGGTACAGGAACCATTCTCAAAAATTATATAAACAGGATGTTCGTGAAAAGTGGATTTCAATATAATGGGATAGGGACTGTAATTTTGACAGAATTAGAAAAAATAGCCATAAAAAATAAATGTAAAGAAATAAAATTGGATGCTATTCCAGGAAGTGTTCAATTTTATCAAAAACTTGGATATAAATTAATAAATAAAGCGTTTGATATGGTAAATAATGAAAAGTTGGAATATTTTAAAATGAAAAAAAGTTTTAATCAAGGATTTATATATTGATTAAGGCATAATATTTGTAATAATTAGGATTTTTATATATCAAAAATTGAATTTTAACAGGTATTTCTAATAATCGGTCAAAAATGTTGAAATTTCTGTTTATTTGCGTAAAATTTATTTAATTTTAGTCTAAATTTGGAAAAAAATTGAAAGTTAAAGGTTACATAATCGCTATTTTATTATTAACTTTAATTGGATGTAAGAAAAAAGATGAAGCACCACCTGTATTTCAGGTTAATGGTGATTCATTGGTAACAATTAGCCTGCACTCAAGCTATATTGATTCAGGCGTGGTTGTGAAAGATGATAAAAGTGGTTTTTTTATGGATACAGTTACAAACTTTGATAATGATAACATTGGGGAATACTATTATAAATATGTGGCAGTTGATGAGGAAGGAAATATTGGTATATTTGCCAGAGAAATAAAAGTTATACTTACTTTAGATAATATGGTTGGACAATATAATGCAATAGAAACAGTCACCGAGGGGCCTAATACTGGGACTTATGGTCCATATCCAATTATTATTACTAAAAATAGTTCGAATAGCGCTTTGTTAATTTCAAATTTTGGTGGCTGGGGAACTAATGTAAGTGCTAATATTATCATAAATGAAATAGGCGAGATGAGTATTCCTCAACAGGCATTCAATGAAGGTACATTATCAGGTACCGGTGCAATAAACCGTAATGGGAAATCGTTTAATGTAAATTATACTTATTCATATGCTGATGGGACAGATGTATCAAGTTTTTCTGCTACTTATCAGGAAGAATAAAATAAATCACAAATAATTAAATTGAAATTAGATAATTATAAATAAATAAATTGTTAAACTTTAAAATTTACAAAACATGAAAAAAATCTATGTATTATTTACTTTAATAGCGATGCTAGCAATAGCATTTGTATCTTGTAACAAAGATGAAGACTTAGTAGCCCCAACAATTACTGTTTCGCCGACAACTGCTGATGCATATGTTGGAGATACTGTCTCTTTTTCAGCAACCGTAGCTGGTGACCAGGAATTAATCGATGTTAAAGTTACTGCTTCTTCTGTAGGCGCAGCCGGAACATCATCTGACACAACATTCGAAAAAGGTAAACACAGCGCAACTATTTCTTATGATTATGTAGTTCCTACAGGAGTAACTACTGTTACACTTACATTCTTAATTACTGATAAGGAAAATTTATCAGATACTGCTACTGCTGTAATTACTGTTCAGGAAAGAGAAGATGACTATTTGTTATATTCTGCAATAATAATGGGAGGTATGTCAAATACTGATGTTGGTAGTTTCTTAGAAGTTGCAACTGGCACTGTAATGACACCTGATGATGTTGAAGCAGAAAAAGTTGATGTAGTATTTACATATAGTGGTACAAATGGAAATTTATTTGCTGCTCCTAGCGATGCTGCAATGATTGATGCTTTTGATGACGTTGCTAATTTAGCTACAAAGAATGAAACCTTATTCACTGAAGCTTTAAGTGATGTTGATTTTGATGCTATTGTTACTGCAGCCGAAATTGAAGCTCCATTTGTTGATGCTGGTTTAGGAAGAATTAATAATACTGCTGTTGATGACGTATTTGGAATTAAGACAGTTAATGATAAATACGCCTTAATTAAAGTAGTTGAAATATTAGGAACTACTGCAGCAGATAGGGGAATAAAGATAGATGTTAAAGTTCAAAAATAATTTTGATCTTCAATTATATTTAAAACCCCGCTAATTAGCGGGGTTTTTTGTTTTTATATATCTTTAATACTAATTTTTCTGAAGCCATTCCATAGCTTTATCTTCTGATGTAAAAAATTTAAACGGTAACATAAACATTTTTGCACGCATATAAATTGTATTCAGGTAATATTTTTTAAACGGATTACCATCAAAAACAACAGCCCCTTTTTTTAACCCTTTTTTTACTGCTTCTGGCAAAGCTTCCTGCTCAAACCATTTTCTGTCTGAAGGATTTACAAGATTTCTCCTGCTTATATCGGATAAAAACAATTCAATTTTATGATCATCGCTGTAAGCTAAAGCTTTATTAAAAGTGTTTTTATATTGCTCAGAAGTGACTTTTCCAATCCATTCAATATATATCAGGGTTAAAGATTCATAATAACTAATTTTAGCGTATGATTCATCCAGTACAATGCTTGTAGCTTCAATATCTTTCATGGTAATTAAATTTTAATTTTTTTCTTCAATAAATGTATAAAAATTTTAAATATATACGGGTATTAATCATTTTATTTGTTATTATTAAAAAGGATAACTGATTTTTATAATTTAGACGTCATTATTATAATTCGCCAGTAAATATTAATTAATACATATAATTATGAAAAAATATTTTTTTCGCTCACTAATGGATAAATCTGGTTTACGAAAAATTAGCGCCGGATTTGTATTTTTTGTATCTGGTATTGTTGCTACAATATGGTTTTTAGCCAGGGTTATTCCTAAACCATCAAGAGCTTCTTATCCATGTGTCCGGGCAGCAACACCAATTATGTCATCATTTGTTTTATATCTGATCAGCTTGCCAGCATCTGTGTTTTTATTTAAAAAAGCTCGTAAATCGTTTATCAATTCAAAATATTCATTATTTGTCATTTTAATTTTATTAGCAGGTAGTACATTTTTGTCCTCAGCTTTATTAAATAGATATACTTCACCCGCTAAAGCTACTATTCTTGAAAATCAGGATTTTGTTGCGAATGATCCGATAGGAATACCAATGGGATTATACCTGGGCCGTGTTGTTTGGGTTCATAATCCTGATGCTACTAATGAAAATCTTGTTAATGAGCCCGGCGATTACTGGTATGAAGATAATAATGCCGATCAGGCTGTAATTGACAGTATGCTGGCAGATGGAATTAGAAAACTTACCGAATCAAACAGTATAGCAGATGGATGGAAGAATATTTTTGAATATTTCAATTATAAGCATGGTAAAGGAATTGAAGGCTATTCTTCTGGTGAGAAATTTTTTATTAAAATAAATCTTACAAATTCTTGTTGCGGCGTTAAAGAAAGAATGGATGCCACACCTCAATTAGTTTTATCATTATTAAAACAATTAGTTGAAGAAGTTGGTGTTGCAGAGGAAGACATTTTCTTAGGTGATCCTTACCGTACTTTTAGGGATAATTATTATGATAAGTTTCATTCAGTTTATCCTGATATTAATTATTATGATGGAAATGGCGGAAATGGGAGAACGAAAACAAAACCAACATCAACTCAAGTATTACAATTTAGCGATGATCAAGAAACATCTTCTCTTCCACAAGCATATATTGATGCTGAATATTTTATTAATATGTCATGTCTTAAAACACACGATGTTGGTGGAATTACCTTGGGAGCAAAAAATCATCAGGGTTCAGTTTTATATCCGGACGATGATCCATCTGAACAATCTGCATTTTATATGCACTATGCATTGCCTGGTGAAAATAAAGGACATAATAAATACAGACATTTGGTTGATTACTTAGGTCATAAAGATATGGGAGGAAAAACTTTAATTAGTATTGTAGATGGAATTTGGGCAGGTGAAAACTGGGAAGGAAATATTAATAAATGGAATATGGCGCCTTTTAATGGTGATTATCCATCTTCTGTATTTTTATCTCAGGACTTGTTAGCAATTGAATCTGTTTGTTTCGATTTTTTATTAACTGAACATGAATCAGGAACAGCTAGCAGATATCCATATATTGATGGAACAGATGATTATTTATTACAAGCAGCTGATCCTAATAATTGGCCCACAAATATTTCATATGATCCCGAAGGTGATGGGATCCCAATTGGAAGTTTGGGTGTGCATGAGCATTGGAATAACAGTACTGACAAGCAATATACAACAAATTTGAATGGCATTGGCGGAATCCATTTAGTTTCAGCTCCCGAGAGTTTAGTTGCATCGGTCCCTCTTGATCCCAGCGGTATTTATAATTACCCGCCAGTTAATATTGATAAAAATATGGCTGATCAATTTAATATAAAATCATATCCTACACCTGCAGTAAACCTTTCAAATTTTGAATTTAATATTCCTGTTAAATCTTATGTTTTATTTGAAATTTATAACTTATCTGGGAAGCGTATAGCAACATTATATAATGGAGTATTTAATGAAGGAAATTTTAAAGTAAGTTGGGATGTAAGTAATTTACCATCAGGAATGTATATTGGAAAACTTGTAGCTGAAAGTAGTTATAATAAAATTACTAAATCAATTAAAGTTCAAGTTAAATAAAATAATTAGAGTTTATGATTAAAAAGAACTGGTTTATATATATTTTACTGACATCTATTTCAATATCATGTGTTAAAGATCAAATTGATACTGATCCACTTAATATTGTCCAGGTTTCAGTTGAAAATAAAACCTCAGTTTCATTTGCTGGAACTAAGGTTTATTCTGTTGCTGTTGATGATTATAATAATAAGTGGTTCGCAACGGAATCTGGCTTATATCAATATGATAATGAGAACTGGTATTTAATAAATATTGAAGGAATAGATAAAATAAATGAGGTGAACTATACTGGACATGAAATTATCGTATCAACAAACAATGGTGCAATACTAATTGATGTTTTAATTGACATAGATAAAAAAGGCTTGCAACTAAATACTGAATATTCTGATATTTTAACCGATACTGTAAATACAGCTTTCATAAATCAAAATAATGTATATTGGTTTGGGACAAAAGCAGGAGCATGCTTGTTGAAGGATACAACATGGATAGATAGCCTTGATAAAAATATTAAAAATGGAAATATTTCATCGATAGCAAATAGGGGAACTGATTATTTTGTTGGAACTTATGGAAGGTATTTATATCATTTTTACTATGATGAAGAAATTGATGCTGTTACGAGGGCTTCGCAAATGATGGGGGGATTTAATGGATTTTTGACTTCTGATACTATTTTTGATGTATTTGTAAGTTCAGACGATTATTTATGGTTTGGATC
>CAZBZX010000217.1:0-1290 GCA_964496465.1 uncultured Bacteroidales bacterium | reverse complement strand
AGGTACAAATAATGGAATTAGCAGCATAAAGGGTGAAAAAATTGAGAATTTTTAAATAGAAATAATGGTATTTTTGTAATATTGATTTTGAAATCCCGTTAATTATTAAAAATGAAAACAGAAATACTTGAAATTTTAAAATATACTGTTCCTGCATTAATCGTATTTTTCACTGCATATTTAATTATCAGGTCATTTATAAAGAGCGAACAATTGCAAAGAAAGCATGAATTAAAGCTTGCCAATCTTGGGAAAATCACACCTATTAAATTGCAGGCCTATGAAAGAATTGTCTTGTTTTTAGAGCGAATTTCTCCAGAAACATTAATCCTTCGATTAAATGAATCTAATATTACATCTTCACAGTTTCAGGAAAATATGCTTACATCCATAAGAGCTGAATTTGAACATAATTTATCCCAGCAAATCTATATTTCAAATCAGGCCTGGGAAGTTGTTAAAAGTGCAAAAGGTAATATCATAAAAATTATTAACAATGCTGCTGAAAAAGTAAAACCAGACTCTATTTCTTACGAATTAAGCAAAGTAATTTTGGAATCGATGATGGAAGCTAGTAAAACACCAACTTCAATCGCAATTGAGTTCCTGAAAAAAGAGATGGAAATTTATTTATAAAATTTTCAAATTTGTTAATAAATTAGTTTTATTCTTGAAACATATTTAATCGTTTTAAGTAAAATAAAGCATATTGTAAAGTTTATTTACCCTAAAATTAAATCCCCTTTTTTCTTTTGTCAATGAATACATAAAAAGGAAGTAATTATGGATGATTCAACCCTTTCCGATCATCAGGAAGTGAACAATCTTGTTGAAATATTTAATTCACGCTTGAATAAGATTAGGGAACTTTATGATGAAGGTATGATTTTAATGGAAGATAAATATATTGAAGAGACTGAAAAAATAATTCAAAAAATCGAAGAAATTACTGGTAGATATAGCATTGAATAATTGATGATTTTATAATTTGTCGATTTTTTTAGTATGTAAAAAGGCTGTTCTGATGATTCAGAACAGCCTTTATTATTATAAATTAGGAATTTGTACTAATTAACGTGAGTTCGATATTATAAAACTTAAATAATTTATATCGAACTCACATTAATTTATTTTAAATAATTTAATTGAGGCTGATTCTTGAGGCGCAACAACTGAAAGGATATAAGTCCCACTTGATAATTCTGAACCTTTTCCATTCGAACCATCCCAATTAATTTCAAGCTGTGTTCCTTTTCCAAAAGTATTTGTATTAAATTCCTGGACAACTTC
>CAZBZX010000216.1:0-7494 GCA_964496465.1 uncultured Bacteroidales bacterium | reverse complement strand
TAAATCAAACAGTTTTTTACCATAAATTTTATATAAATAAGATAAGCCAACACGCCAGGGTTCATTAGTCACAGCATCTCCACCAGGCAAGGGAATATATTCAAAATGAGCATATCTTTCAAAAGAATTCAAGTCACAAATTAAAAATTCTCCGCCCCAAATATTTCCATCAGTACCTAAACCTGTGCCATCAAAACTTACTCCAATTACTTTTTCATCAATTCCATTCTCTGCCATACATGAAGCTATATGTGCATGATGATGTTGTACTTCTATTAAAGGTAATCCTAATTCCTTTGCATAACTAGTTGATAAATAATCAGGGTGTAAATCAGATACAATAAGTTCTGGTTTTATACGAAATAGCTTTTTATACTGATCAATAGATTGGATAAAAAATTCATAGGTTTCATAATTCTTTAAATCACCAATATGCTGACTTATAATCGCCTGATTTTCTTTTCCTATGCAAAAACAATTTACCAATTCAGCTCCAACAGCCAAAATTCCATCAACATTTAAATTCATCTTTACAGGAACAGGAGTATATCCTCTTGATCTTCGAAGTACTCTTTCAGTTTTATTAATTACGTGACAAACAGAATCATCAGTTCTATTATATATATCTCGGTTGTATGTTAAAATTGCATCGTAAATACCATTTAATTTTTGTGTAGCTAACCTATTATCAATCAATATTGGTTCGTCTGAAATATTTCCACTGGTTAATACTATTGCTGGAATATTTAATTTTTCAAACAATAAATGATGAAATGGCATATATGGAAGCATCGCTCCTATTGTATTAAATCCAACACTAACATTAAAAGCAAGTTCTTTTTTTGATTTAGAAATTAAAATAGGTCTTTTAAAAGATAATATAGACTCAAATTCTTCATCACTTAATTTGCAATATTCTTTTAAAACTTCTTCGTTTTTAAACATTACGGCAAATGGTTTTCCTTCTCTTAATTTCGAATTTCTAAGTCTTTTAACTACTTCATCATTTAATGCATCGCATGCAAGATGAAAACCTCCAAGTCCTTTAATAGCAATAATTTTTCCTGAATGAAAGAAATCTGTTACTTTGGACAAAATTATATTGAAATCTTCAATTTCATCAATTCCAATTTTTAGCTTGTAAATCGGACCACACACATTGCATGCTATTGGCTGAGCATGAAATCTTCTGTCAAGAATATTTGTATATTCTGCTTTACAATTATCACACATTTCAAAAACATCCATGGTTGTTTTATCCCTGTCATAAGGTAAATCTTTAATAATTGTGAACCTGGGACCACAATTTGTACAATTGATAAAAGGATAATTTAATCGAAGTTTTTGCAATTTTAAATCAACGAGACAATCATTACAAATTGCAATATCTGGACTAATTTCTGTAATATTATCTGATATATCTTCACTTGATAAAATTTTAAAATCTAGAAAGTTTTTAAATTCAGTTTTTATAACTTCAATATCCGAAATAGTTGCAGCCTGTGGTGCTTCATTCCTGATTGATTTCCAAAAATTCTCAATATTTTCAGAATAACCCTCAGCATGAATTATAACATTTTCCGTTGTATTTTTAACCCATCCATTAATTCTATATTTCATTGCCAACCTATAAATGAATGGCCTAAATCCAACTCCTTGAACGAGTCCCTTAATATTTATAATGATTGATCCCAACTCTTTTAATTAAACTTTAAAAATACATGAATTTCTTAATTATTTTTTACCTTTTAATTAATGAAACATATTACCTTTACCTTAAAAAAACGAAAATATAAATAATTATTATGCTATTGAACATTACTAAAATTATAATATATTAAATAAACTTGAATTTTCGTATTAATTATCAATAAATTACAAGTAATTAATTGATGGCTCTATATAAACAAGTGTTCCAAAACAATTTTTTTTTTTGAATAAAGTAGATACATTTGTAGCCCCATTTACTGTTAATTAATTAACAGTTAAAAAGTATTAATCATTCTATTTCAGTTAAATAAATTTAATTATTGTATTATATGACATCAAGTATTACAAAGATTATTGAAAAATATAAAAAAGACTCAACCAGATTAATGGATATTCTTATTGATATTCAGGAAGATGAAGGATATATTTCAAAAGAAGCAATAAAAGAAATATCAAACGAACTTGAAATTTCAACGGTTGATGTTCAGCAAACAATTTCATTTTATCATTTTTTTACATATAAATCACCTAGTAAATTTTGCATTTATCTTAATGACAGTGTTGTTGCTAACATGATGGGAAGACAAGAAGTTGTTAAGGCTCTTGAAGACGCTACTGGTTGCAAATTTGGTTTAGTATCGAATGATGGATTAATAGGTTTATATAACACAGCTTGTATTGGTATGAGCGACCAGGAACCCTCAGCAATAATTAATGGGAAAGTATTTACTAATTTAACTCCTTTCAGAGCTAAACAAATTATACATGATATTAAAGATGGTAAGGAGCTTGAAGAATTACAGGTTGAAGGAAATGGAGACGGGAAAAACGGTGGGGAGCTTATTAATTCGATGGTTTGTAATAATATTAGGAAAAAGGGACCAATTTTATCTGAGAATTATAATCCATATAATATAATAAAAAATATATTACCTAAACTTGCTCCCGAACAGGTAATTGATCAGGTAAAAGCCTCAAATATAAGGGGTCGCGGAGGAGCCGGTTTTCCAACCGGATTAAAATGGGATTTTTGTAGAAAGGCAAAAGCCGATGTAAAATATATTTTCTGTAATGCTGATGAAGGAGAGCCTGGTACTTTTAAAGACAGGGTAATTCTTACCGAACGGCCAAGGCTTTTAATTGAAGGAATGGTCATTGCCGCTTTTGCAGTTGGTGCTTCTCATGGAATTCTTTATATTCGATATGAATATAAATACCTCGAAAAACATTTTGAAAACTATTTAAATGAAGCCAGAAAAAACAATCTCTTAGGTAAAAATATTGCTGGAATTAAAGGTTTTGATTTTGATATAAGAGTGCAATTTGGTGCAGGAGCTTATGTTTGCGGTGAAGAATCAGCCTTAATTGAATCTGCCGAAGGTAAAAGAGGAGAACCAAGAGACAGACCTCCTTTTCCAGTAGAAAAAGGCTACCTTGAAAAACCAACTGTGGTTAATAATGTTGAAACTTTCTGCTCAATAGTAAAAATTCTGACAAATGGCCCGGATTGGTACAAAACTTTTGGAACCCATGAATCTTCGGGTACAAAAGTACTTAGTATTTCCGGCGATTGTAAATATCCCGGAATTTATGAAGTTGATTGGGGATTTAGTGTTTACAATATTCTTGAAATGGTTGGTGCAGATAAAGATATTCAAGCTGTTCAAATTGGCGGTCCTTCAGGCACACTTCTTGGCCCAAATGAATTCAGAAGAGTATTAGGATATGAAGATTTATCTACAGGAGGATCATTAATCATTTTTAATAAAGACAGAGATCTGCTTAAAGATGTTGTATTAAATTTCACAGAATTCTTTATTGACGAATCTTGCGGATCGTGCTCAACTTGCAGAATTATGCCGGTTGTATTAAAAGATTTGGTATTAAAGATAATAAACGGACATGGAGTAATGCAAGATGTAGAGAATTTACTTGAGTGGAGTAAGGTGCTTAAGGCAAGTCGCTGTGGTTTAGGTCAAACAGCTGCCAATCCAATCGTTTCAAGTGTAAAAAATTTCAGGCATCTTTACGAAAGTAAAGTTCAAAAAGATATAGATTTCGACGCAGGATTTAACATGGCTAATGCTGTGGAGGATTATATCCAGGCATCAGGCAGAAAAGTATCATTAAATTAATTGTAAACATAGAATATTCGACATATGAGCAAAGTGATAAAATTTAAAATAGATGGTAAAGAATGCATGGCCAATGAAGGTGACTTTATTGTAAAAGCAGCAAAGGATAATGGTATTTACATTCCTACATTATGCAATCTTGAAGGGATTAAACCGAAAGGTTCATGCAGAATTTGTACAGTAAAAGTGAATGGAAGAATGATGACATCTTGTACCACTCCTGTGAGTGAAGGAATGGAAATAGAAAACATGGTTTCCGATATTCAAAATTTAAGGTTATCAATTATTGAATTACTATTTGTTGAAGGCAACCATTACTGTCCGGCTTGTGAAAAAAGTGGAAATTGCGAATTACAAGCATTAGCTTACCGTTTTGGAATGATGATCCCAAGATTTCCATACAATTTTCCTATAAGGGAAGTTGATGCTTCAAATCCCAAAATTATAAAAGAACAAAATCGCTGCATCATGTGTAAACGATGCATCCGATCAATTAAAGATGAAAAAGGAAGAAATATTTTTGCTTACAAAAAAAGAGGCCATAAATCTGAGGTGGTCGTTGATCCAATTTTAGGAGCAGAAATGACTGATGAATTAGCTCAAAAAGCAATGGATAATTGCCCCGTAGGTTCAATTTTAGTAAAAGGAAAAGGATTTGACACACCAATTGGAAAAAGAAAATATGATGCTAAACCAATTGGAAGTGAAATAGAAAATAAATAACAAATTATAAAAGCAACATAGTAATGAGTAAACCAGTAGTAGCAACAACATCATTAGCAGGATGCTTTGGTTGCCATATGTCATTATTAGACATAGACGAAAGAATTTTAGAATTGATAGAATTAGTAGAATTCAATAAATCGCCCATTAACGATATTAAAACATTTACAAAAAAATGCGATATAGGATTAATTGAAGGTGGCTGCTGTAACAGCGAAAATGTGCACGTATTAAAAGATTTTCGTAAAAACTGTAAAATCCTGATTGCAGTTGGAGAATGCGCCATGATGGGTGGCTTACCAGCTTTGAGAAATGGAATTCCGGTAAAAGAATGTTTGAGAGAAGCCTATTTATTATGTCCTTCTGTTCAGGCTAACGATGAACATATAATACCTAATGATGAAGAAATTCCGATGATTTTGGATAAGGTATATCCTTGTCATGAAGTAGTAAAAATAGATTATTACTTACCTGGATGCCCTCCAAGAGCCGACCTTATATGGGAAGCGCTTGTTGCCTTAATAAATGGGCGTGGAATGGATTTACCTTATGAAGTTGTGAAATTTGATTAAAAAAAGAAGATTACTATGGCACAAAAAATTACGATAGAACCTGTAACCAGGGTTGAAGGACACGGAAAAGTTACCATTCATATTGATGATAACGGTAATGTAAATCAAACCCGGTTACATATAGTTGAATTCAGAGGATTTGAAAGATTTGTTCAAGGACGCCCTTATTGGGAAGCTCCAGTGCTCGTCCAGCGTCTTTGTGGAATTTGTCCGGTCAGTCACCATTTAGCAGCAGCTAAAGCTCTTGATGTTATTGTTGGAGCAGGAACCGGAGATGGTCTCACTCCTACTGGAGAAAAAATGAGAAGATTAATGCATTACGGACAAATATTCCAATCGCATGCATTACACTTTTTTCATTTAGCATCCCCCGACCTTTTATTCGGTATTGATGCTGATCCAGCTATCAGAAATGTTATTGGCGTTGCACTTCAGCATAAAGATCTGGCTGTGCAGGGAGTAATGATGAGAAAATTTGGTCAAGAAATTATTCGAGCTACTGCAGGAAAAAAAATTCATGGAACTGGAGCAATTCCAGGTGGTATAAATAAATGTCTTTCTGTTGAAGAACGAGATTCATTCTTGAAAGGTGCTGACCCGTTAAATAGTGATAAAATGATTGCATGGTCACATGCAGCACTTGATTTTTTTAAAGATTACCACAAAAAAAATAAAGATTTTATTGACAATTTCTCAAATTTCCCATCTAGTCATTTAAGTTTAGTAAGAAAAGACGGGGCATTAGATTTATATCATGGTGTTCTTCGTGCAATTGATAAAGAAGGTAATAAAATACTTCATGATGTTGATTATCAAAATTACTTGGATTATATTGATGAAGAAGTAAGATCATGGAGTTATATGAAATTTCCATATCTAAAAGAATTTGGAAAAGAAAATGGCTGGTACACAGTTGGCCCATTAGCTAGAATGAATACTGCAGATTTTATTCCAACTCCACTAGCACAAAAAGAATTTGAAATTTTCAAAGCTTACACAAACGGAAAACCAAACCATATGTCAATGCATATGCACTGGGCAAGGTTAATTGAAATTCTTCACTCAGCCGAAATGATGAGGGACTTATTGAATGATCCTGACATCATAAAAGGGGAGCTTGTTACGAAAGGCGTTAAGAAAAATGAAGGTGTTGGTTTAATTGAAGCTCCTCGAGGTACTTTATTCCATCATTATAAAATTAATGAAAACGACCAGCTTACTATGGCAAACCTTATTGTTTCAACTACAAATAATAACCAACCAATGAATAATGCTGTTGAAATAGTAGCAAAAAACCAGATGAACGGTAAAAAAGAAATTACCGAAGGAATGATGAATGCTGTGGAAGTAGCCATAAGAGCTTATGATCCTTGCTTAAGCTGTGCTACACATGCGTTGGGTAAAATGCCGTTGGAAATTTCGTTATACGATAGCAACAATAATTTAATTGACAGGATGAAAAAATAGGTTTATGCCAAAACCGAAAATACTAATATATGGTTATGGAAACCCGGGCCGTCAGGATGATGGCCTTGGTGTTTTATTAACCGATATGGTTGAGGAATGGAAAACTCAAAATGGCTTCGAAACTATTGAAACTGATTCTAATTATCAACTCAATATCGAAGATGCAGCCAATATTGCTGAAAAAGATATAGTAATTTTTGCTGATGCTTCACAAGAAAACATTGATAGTATTGACTTCACAATCGTTGAACCTTCTGCTGAAGTAAATTTCACCATGCATACCTGCTCTCCTTCTTTTGTATTGCATCTATGCAAAGATATCTACGATAAAATTCCTCAAACTTTTCTGCTTCATATAAAAGGATACGAATGGGAATTGAAAGAAGAATTGACTGAAAAAGCAAGGGAAAACTTAGATAAAGCTTTTCAATTCCTAATTAAAAAACTTGAAATTTTAAGCAACTAGTTGATAAATTAATTCTAATTCAAAATAATTTTGACATTTTTATTAATATAATTAGTTTTATCTAACTAATTAATTATATTTGTACAAAATTTATATCATGAATTTGAATTTAGATAAACTCATTGATATTATTATAAGCAAATCAGAGCAACTCGAAGATGATTATAAAAGTCAGTCTGAAATAAAAGATTTAACTATTAAACAATTGCACTGCATCGAGCTAATTAAGGAAATGAATAACCCTACGCTATCCGAATTATCAAACAAACTTAAAATAACAAAGCCATCAACAACTGCCTTAATAGAAAAATTAGAATCACGAGGATATTTACTCAAAGTTAAATCAGACACTGATAGAAGATCTGCCCATGTTCACCTCACTGAAAGGGGGAATGATGCTTCAGACTTACATAAAAATGTG
>CAZBZX010000215.1:0-7518 GCA_964496465.1 uncultured Bacteroidales bacterium | reverse complement strand
AACAGTACAGTCAGTATTTTATGGACATAATTTTAAAATAGTAGAATATAAAGAATTCTCATTTTGTTGCTCAATTTCATGATAATCAGAAATAGTATTTTTAGCATCTATCGAAC
Organism: uncultured Bacteroidales bacterium; assembly: GCA_964496465.1. Lineage (GTDB taxonomy): Bacteria > Bacteroidota > Bacteroidia > Bacteroidales > CAYFUP01 > CAZBZX01. The sequence continues at coordinate 7,402 of CAZBZX010000215.1, read as the reverse complement.
CTTTTCTGTCAATAATTCCTCCTTCATATGCAAACGATTCAGCCAAAGTGGTTTTGCCAGAACCTGAATTTCCAATAATTGAGATATTTCTAATCTGGTCTGTTTGATAAGTTTTCATAAGTCTTACAAAATTTTACTATGTATATTTATAATTACTTGATTTTCTTAGCTTCTTAAAAAAGTCCCCAAAGGTAATAAATTTTTGTTTTTTGCAAATTATACATATATAATATATAAAAATAATTCATTTTTTTAGCTCGATCTTCCAATCTATAACAGAAGAAAAATTTATGATTTTAATATAAAATAATTGTTTATTTAAAAATATTTTAAAATTAACTATAGCATGATATGACAATGATTAAAAAGAATAAATAATTTATTAAATGTTTATTGTTTTTTGAAAAAAAAGAATACCTTTGCATCCCCAAAAAAATGTAAAAATTATTAAAAAAAAGCATAATATGCCAACAATACAGCAATTAGTAAGAAAAGGAAGAAAGAAGCAGATTGATAAAAGTAAAGCTCCTGCTCTTGATTCTTGTCCGCAGCGCAGAGGTGTTTGTGTACGTGTTTATACAACAACTCCAAAAAAGCCAAATTCAGCTATGCGTAAAGTAGCCAGGGTAAGGCTTACAAATGGGAAAGAAGTGAACGCTTACATTCCAGGGGAGGGTCATAATCTTCAGGAACACTCAATTGTATTAATCAGGGGTGGTAGAGTGAAAGACTTGCCTGGTGTAAGATATCATTTAATTCGTGGTGCTTTAGATACATCTGGAGTTGAAGGTAGAACTCAACGTCGATCTAAATATGGAGCAAAAAAACCAAAAAACTAATATAATATTAGACTGATATATGAGAAAGTCAAAACCAAAAAAGAGAATTCTTTTACCTGATCCAAAGTTCAATGATACTTTGGTAACACGATTTATTAATGACTTAATGAAAACAGGTAAAAAGCATACTGCGTACAGAATTTTTTATGAATCACTTGATTTAGTGGGAAAGAAAATGAAGGAAAATGAGCAATCTCCACTTGATATTTGGAAGAAAGCTCTCGATAATATTACTCCTCAAGTTGAAGTAAAAAGTAGAAGGATAGGTGGAGCTACTTTTCAAGTCCCTATGGAAGTGCGACCAGAAAGGAAAGTATCTATCAGTATGAAAAATCTTATACTTTTTGCAAAAAAGAGAGCTGGAAAATCCATGAGTGATCGATTAGCTCAGGAAATAATTGCAGCATACAACGAAGAAGGTGGCGCTTATAAAAAGAAAGAGGAAACCCATCGAATGGCTGAAGCTAATAAAGCATTCGCACACTTTAGATTTTAATCAATATAATAATAAGAATAAGCAGAGGTTGAGATTGAGATGAGTCAGGATTTAACATATACAAGAAATATTGGTATTATGGCGCACATTGATGCCGGTAAAACTACTACAACTGAACGTATTTTGTTTTACACAGGTATCAATCATCGTATTGGGGAGGTGCATGATGGGGATGCCACTATGGACTGGATGGTGCAGGAACAGGAAAGAGGCATTACAATTACTTCTGCTGCTACTACTACTTTCTGGAATTACAATAATAAAGATTATAAAATTAACATTATAGACACGCCAGGACATGTTGATTTCACTGTTGAGGTTGAACGTTCGCTTCGTGTTCTTGATGGGGCAATAGCTATATTTTGCGCAGTTGGTGGTGTTGAACCACAATCTGAAACCGTTTGGAGACAGGCAGACAAATATAAGGTACCAAGATTAGCATTTGTGAACAAAATGGATCGATCAGGTGCTGATTTTTATGGTGTGGTTGAACAGATGCAAGAAAGATTAGGAGCCAAACCAATGCCTGTTCAAATACCAATTGGATCTGAAGAAAAGTTTCGCGGTGTTATTGATTTAATTGAGAATAAAGCAGTCGTTTGGTATGATGATGAGACTTTAGGCACAAATTATAATTTAGAAGATATTCCTGAGGATCTTAAAGAGGAAGCAAATATATGGAGGGAAAAATTAGTAGAAGCAGTTGCTGAATATGATGATGCTTTGCTTGAAAGATTTTTTGAAGATCCTGATTCTATTACTAAAGATGAAATGATTGATGTTATTCGTAAAGCGACTATCGATCGTAAAATTGTTCCGGTGCTTTGCGGATCTGCATTCAAAAATAAAGGCGTTCAGAGATTATTGGATGCTATTATATCTTTTTTACCAAGTCCATTAGAAGTTGGATCAGTAATTGGAATTCATCCTCATACAAATCATGAGGTTGAAAGAAAACCTGTAGATACTGATCCTCTGTCAGCTTTAGCTTTTAAAATAGCTACTGACCCGTTTGTGGGTCGCCTGGTATTTATTCGTGTTTATTCTGGAGTTTTAAAAGCTGGCGATTTAGTACTTAATACACGTACTGGTAAAAAGGAAAGAATAAACAGATTGTTCCAGATGCATGCAAATAAACAAATCCCTAAAGATAAAATTGAAGCGGGTGATATTTGTGCAGGAGTTGGATTTAAAGACCTTAAAACAGGCGACACACTTTGCGATATTAAACAGCCTGTTTCATTAGAATCAATGACATTTCCTGAACCTGTTATTGGAATCGCAATTGAACCTAAAACCCAGGCTGATATTGATAAACTAGGACTCGCATTATCAAAGCTAGCTGAAGAAGATCCAACATTTACTGTTAAAACTGATCCTGACTCAGGTCAGACAATTATAAGTGGAATGGGGGAACTTCATTTAGAGATTTTGTTAGACAGATTAAAAAGAGAATTTAAAGTTGAGTGTAATCAAGGTGCACCTCAAGTAGCATATAAAGAAGCCATAAAAACAACAATTAAACATCGGGAAGTATTTAAAAAACAGACCGGTGGAAGAGGTAAATTTGCTGATATTGAAGTTACTGTTTCTCCTTCTGATGATGGCCAAATTGGTCTTCAGTTTATTAATGAAGTTAAAGGTGGAAATGTTCCAAAAGAATATATTCCTGCAGTTGAGAAAGGCTTTAAAGGAGCCATGTCGAACGGAGTACTTGCTGGTTTTCCAGTTGATAGCTTAAAAGTTGTGTTGCATGATGGTTCTTATCATCCGGTTGACTCAGATTCTCTATCATTTGAAATTGCTGCAAAACAAGCATTTAAATCAGCATGTAGAAAATCTAAAAATGTTATTTTAGAACCAATTATGAAATTGGAGGTAGTAACCCCTGCTGAATATATGGGAGATGTTATTTCTGATTTAAATAAGAGAAGAGCAAAAATTGATGGCATGGATGATAGAAAAGGTGCCAGAGTTATAAAAGCGCATGTACCTCTTTCAGAACAATTTGGATATGTAACTGCACTTAGAACGATCACTTCTGGTAGAGCTACTTCTACCATGGAATTTTTAAATTACCAGGAATTACCAGAAGTATTATCAAAAGAAATTATTGAAAAAGCAACAGGTAAAATATTTGTATAATATAATATAATATGAGCCAAAAAATTAGAATAAAATTAAAATCGTACGATCATAACTTGGTTGATAAATCAGCGGAGAAGATCGTGAAAACCGTAAAAGCAGCCGGTGCAGTTGTAAGTGGCCCTATACCACTTCCTACTCATAAGAAAATTTTTACTGTATTACGGTCACCATTTGTGAATAAAAAATCTCGTGAGCAATTTCAATTAAATTCTCATAAAAGATTAATGGATATTTATAGCTCAACACCAAAAACTATTGATGCTCTTATGAAATTAGAGTTACCAAGTGGTGTTGAAGTAGAAATTAAAGTATAAATTATATAATAAAATGGCTGGATTAATAGGGAAAAAAGTCGGAATGACTTCCGTATTCAGTGCCGAGGGAAAAAATATTCCATGCACTGTGATTGAAGCTGGACCTTGTGTTGTAACACAGGTTAAAACTCCAGAAAAAGATGGCTATTCTGCCATCCAGTTAGCTTTTGAAGACAAATCGGAAAAGAATGTAAATAAGCCGATGAAAGGTCTTTATGATAAAGCTAAAACAACCCCAAAAAGTAAATTAGTTGAATTTAAAAGTTTTGATGGTGATTATAAAGTCGGTGATGTAATTACCGTTGATATTTTTGAAGGAGATATGTTGGTTGATGTTATCGGTATTTCTAAAGGAAAAGGATTTCAAGGAGTAGTTAAACGCTATAATTTTAAAGGTGTTAATGATGCAACTCATGGCCAGCATAACCGTTTACGTGCACCAGGTTCATTAGGAGCTTCTTCGTATCCATCAAGAGTATTTAAAGGAATGCGTATGGCAGGAAGACACGGTGGAAAAACTGTTAAGATTTTTGACTTAGAAGTTTTGAAAGTGTTACCAGAAAATAATTTACTTGTAATTAAAGGCTCTGTTCCAGGAGCAAAAGGATCATACTTAATTATTGAAGACTAATGAAAGTAGCAGTTATAAATAAAGAAGGTGAAGATACCGGTAAAAAAATAGATCTAAAAAAGGATATTTTTGGTATCGAACCAAATGATCATGCTATCTATCTTGATATAAAAAGATTTTTAGCAAATCAGAGACAAGGAACTCATAAATCTAAAGAGCGAGCTGAAATTGTTGGTAGTACAAGAAAAATAAAAAGACAGAAAGGTACAGGTACCGCAAGAGCAGGTAGTATAAAATCGCCTATATTTAGAGGTGGGGGAAGAATTTTTGGGCCAAGACCTAGAAGTTATGGAATAAAATTAAATAAGAAAGTAATTCAACTGGCTCGTATTTCAGCATTATCTTATAAAGCTAAAAATAAAGAAATTAAAGTACTTGAAGATTTTAATTTTGAAACTCCTAAAACTAAAGAATTAGTACAAATATTAACTAATTTAAAAATTTCCGATAAAAAGTCGCTTTTAGTTTTATCAGAACAAAATAAAAACCTATATTTGTCATCTCGAAATTTCGAGGGGTCGAAAGTGATATATGTTTCAGAATTAAATACTTACGACATAATGAACTCATCTGTTTTATTATTATTTGAGAGTTCAATTGACGTTTTAGAAAAAATGTTTACTAATTAGAATAAATTTTAAATGGAAATTTTAAAAAAGCCAATAGTAACAGAAAAGATGACGGGTCTTGCTGAAGACCTTAATAAATATGGCTTTATTGTTGATAAATCCGCTAATAAAGTTCAGATTAAAAAAGCTGTTGAGGAGATGTATGGAGTAACTGTTGAAACAGTTAATACAATGACATTTGGTGGCAAAATGAAATCACGGTTCACTAAATCTGGGGTTATTTCAGGTAAAATATCTGCATTTAAAAAAGCTGTTGTAACATTAGCTGAAGGAGATACTATTGACTTTTATAGCAATATTTAAATATTATGGCTGTTAGAAAATTAAAACCTGTAACACCAGGACAAAGACATAAAACGATCGGAGCTTTTGACCAGATCACTCATGATAAACCTGAAAAATCACTTCTAAAACCAATTAAAAAATCGGGTGGAAGAAATAATCAAGGGAAAATGACTATGAGATATATGGGTGGAGGTCATAAAAAACGCTATCGTATTATCGATTTTAAAAGAGATAAAGATAATGTTTCCGGAATTGTAAAAACAATTGAATATGATCCTAACCGGTCAGCTCGAATTGCATTAATTCAATATGCTGATGGAGAAAAGAGATATATTATTGCACCTAATGGTCTAGCTGTTGGAAGCGTAATTCAGTCTGGTGAAAACGCCACACCTGAAGTTGGTAATTCACTCTATTTATCAAAAATACCACTTGGAACAATAGTTCATAATGTTGAATTACAACCAGGTAAAGGTGCCGCATTGGCCAGAAGTGCTGGATCATATGCTCAACTAACCTCAAGGGATGGTAAATTTGCAATTATAAAATTACCATCAGGTGAATCAAGAATGGTACTTACAACTTGTAGGGCTACAATTGGATCAGTGTCAAATAGCGATCATGGTTTAATTAGATCTGGTAAAGCAGGTAGAAGTCGCTGGTTGGGAAGAAGACCAAGAGTAAGAGGTGTTGCAATGAATCCGGTTGATCACCCCATGGGTGGTGGCGAAGGTAGAGCCTCTGGTGGTCACCCAAGATCAAGAAATGGGATGCCAGCTAAAGGTTTTCAAACCAGATCAAAAACTAAGGCATCAAATAAATATATAATTGAAAAAAGGAAAAAATAATAGATAATAATAAAGATGAGTCGTTCACTTAAAAAGGGACCTTTTATAGATTTTAAACTCGAGAAACGAGTTCTCGGGATGAATGAATCAGGAAAAAAATCGGTAATTAAAACATGGTCAAGAAGATCAGTTGTTTCACCCGATTTTGTTGGACATACAATTGCAGTTCATAACGGAAATAAATTTATTCCTGTATATATAACTGAGAATATGGTTGGACACAAATTAGGTGAATTTAGTCCAACAAGGCAATTTAGAGGTCACGCTGGAAATAAAAAGTAAAATTTAGTATAATTAAATAATCTCATGGGTGCTAGAAAACACATAAGAGCTGAGCAATTAAGGGAAGCAAAAAAGAATACATTTGCTGCTACATTAAATAATTGTCCGACTTCGCCTAGAAAGATGCGATTGGTTATTGATTTGATTAGAGGACTAGAAGTAAATAAAGCTCTTGATATTTTAAAATATAGTTCGAAAGAAGCTTCTAGAAGGGTAGAAAAATTATTATTGTCTGCTATTGCTAACTGGCAGCAAAAAAATGAAGGAGTACGAATTGAAGATAGCAATTTATTTGTTAAAGAAGCTTTTGTAAATGGAGGAAGACAGCTTAAAAGAATTCGACCTGCACCTCAAGGTAGAGCATACAGGATTAGAAAAAGATCTAATCATGTTACTTTAGTTTTAGATAGCTTAAATGTTAACCAAGACACTCAAACAAAATAATATAGATGGGACAAAAAGTTAATCCAATTGGAAATAGATTAGGAATCATCAAAGGATGGGATTCGAATTGGTATGGTGGCAGGAATTATATTGATAAAATATATGAAGATGCAAAAATTCGAGAATATTTATTAGCCCGTCTTGCAAAAGCCAGCATTTCAAAAGTTATCATCGAACGAACTCTTAAACTTATTACAGTTACAGTAAATACTGCCAGACCAGGCATAATTATTGGTAAAGGGGGGCAAGAAGTTGATAAACTGAAGGAAGAGTTAAAAAAGATTACAAACAAAGAAGTTCAAATAAATATTTTTGAAGTTAAACGTCCTGAATTAGATGCAACAATTGTTGCAAATAATGTTGCCAGACAAATTGAAGGGAAAATATCATATAGAAGAGCAATAAAAATGGCGATTGCTTCAACCATGAGGATGGGTGCAGAAGGAATTAAAGTATTAATTTCGGGTAGACTTGGTGGTGCAGAAA
>CAZBZX010000214.1:0-7533 GCA_964496465.1 uncultured Bacteroidales bacterium | reverse complement strand
GGATTGTTGATAAAGACAAAAAAAGTCGGAAGAAAATCTTCCGACCATACGTGGTTGAAAACCGGCCTTATTTTTTATCTATTTTTTAATAAATTTTGTTAAAATTACCCCATGACTGGGAATTGAAGTTTTAAATTCCTCCTGAAACGTACCATAATCAATTTGCCTCCATATATCTCTTATAATAAAATCACCTTCAAATCCAATATCTTTTAGTTCTAAAGTGAATAAAGCATCAGAGTTTCCTAAATTAAAAAATCCTATTGCATCATTTCCATCAGATAAATGCTTCATCCATACTTCTATTGTACCCTTAGATAATACTTTTTTAGCTTGTTTCCCTAGAATATCTTGATTAATCGCAATGACTTCATTATTAGTCAATAAACTTAATGTAAAGTCGTCTATTGTTGTTAGATCACAGCTTAAAATTAATGGAGAAGATAGTAAGCTCCATAAGCTCATATACGAATATTGTTCGTTTATTGAAGGATATACTTTTTGAATATCCTTTTTATGAACTCCTAATAATAGTAATCCAGGATTATTCCAGTAACCTGGACCAGAGAATTCAGCTTTATCAGATTGATTAAATCCATTTTCGCATATGCTTTGCCATGAATAATTTATATTTTTAGATGTTCTCCAAAGATTTGCACCGACTGTTTTACCCCAGTGCCAGACCTCACCTATTCCATTTTGATTAATACTATAAATAACATTACGCCTTAACTGCGTTAATGCCCTATTCATCGTTACAAATGGTTTTTGTAATTCGGCAATACTTTCATTTATTGCTATTTTTTCATATGAACACCAATCATAATTTAAAAAATCAATTTCCCATTTATACCAGGTCCAAACATCGAGAAATGCATATTTATAACTTCCTGGATTACCGTTACAAGTTTTATCTCCAGGTGATGAATAAATTCCAATTTTTAAACCTAGTTGGTGAACAGAATCACTTAAAGTTTTAATATTTTTAAATTTATCATTAGCAAGAAGCTCATTGGTTATTAAATTTCTGCTTGAATCCTGCCAGCCATCATCAATATTTATATATGTCCAGCCATAATTAATCAAACCTGTTGAGACCATCGCTTTTGCTGCTTGCATTATTTTATTTGAATCAATATCATTACCCCATACTTTTTTACTTGTCCAGCCCATTAATGGTGTAAGGGAAATATTATTACCAACTTTTAATTTTATTTTTTCCTGATCTTTTCCTGATTCATTTTTAGCTATAACATCAAAAGTATAATTACCTTCTTCCCATAATCTACCTGAAATAATACCAGAAATTGAATCAATCCATAATCCGGGAGGTAAATTATTTGAGTAAAATCTTTTTGGACTTTTTCCAGAAGTTGCTACAATAAACTGAATAGGAGCTCCAACTCTTACCCCATAAACTTTTGCACAATTTATTTCAGGTTCATTTGGGGCTTCTGGAGTTAATATATATGGAATTTCTTCAGATTTTGAAATTTCAATATGACTATTTCTTTCTTTAAAAGTGTAAAATGCCATATGTCGTTGTGATGAAGTTAGTTTAAAATCATATGCGATTTCAAAATTACTAACTGGTTTAATTTTAACATTTAATGAATTTTCATATACTAATTCTTTAGTTTCAATATTAACAATCTCAATTTTGGCTTCACCTGTAAAAATTTTATTTTTTGATTTATTATAAATATTATGTGTAGCAAAGAGATGATCCTTCCCTTCAAAATTATAACTGTTTGAATTTACATTAAAAATAACATAATCTTTAACATCTTTCATACTAACACTTTTTTCTTTGGAATACAACCCCCCGTATAGGTATTGATCGAAAACTCTAATCGTAATAACATTTTCATCATCCCAACGCAATCTTTTATCATTAACATGTAGGTTATAAATTCGATATGTATTATAGGCTAATGAATCATACTCAAATCCTTTTAAATTTTTTATATCTTTTTCTGAAATTGATTTTCCATTTTGACCTATAATATATCCATTTAAGTATGTTTGATCAGCATCATCAATTTTTCCTAATATTATTTGAACAGTATCTTTAATATAGGCCCTTAATTTCATATGAGATGATAATTTAAACTTAGTCCTGTACCAGGCATAACCATCATAATCTTCATGCCCTTGCTTTTCCCAGCATATTGATGGATTTATGTTGTCCCAATAAGTGTCATCATAATTGGGATTTGCCCAGGCCTCATCATCCCCCTTCATAAATTTCCATGGAGACGATAAATCAATTGTTATTTGTTCAGGATTTGTACAAGAATTAAATAAAAGTATAGGCAAAAGAAAAAGGATGATAGAAATATACTTCATAATGTTAATTGATTAGTAAGTGTGATGATCATAAAGAATATTCATATTCTTTATTTTTTTTCTTTATAGCATTTTACCCAATCAATTTCTAGAATTCCCGGTAGTTTGTTTTCATTTATTTTATTAGGTACTCCCGAACTTAAATTAATATACATAGCTTCTTGTGGAATACCGGATTTTTCTATTTTAACAGTTATACCATTTATTTTCCAGATTAATTCTGTAGGAGTCCACTCAATTGAGTAAATAAAGAATTTATTATAAGGATTTATCCCTCGGATAACAGTACTGCTTTTTTTCAGTTTTTTATTCTCTGAACCATTTATCCAATAATTGTTCATGGAAAGTTTTCCTTTACTTCTGAAATTAAAATTTAGAATATCGATCTGTGGTAAAAATTGATTAGATAGCAACCAGAATGCATGTGAAGAAGACGATGAATTTAGTTTTATCTTTGCTTTAAATACTCCATATTGTTGCCTGAAACTTTCGCCCGTATTTATAATTCCAGATGTATATTCAAATTGCTTTGGATAAAAACCAATGGATGGATTCCAAACTTTACCTTCAACGGATTCTTTTTTTGTTAAAATTTTTAATACACCATCATTAATTTCCAGATTTTGACCTTTTGTATAAAAGTGTTTATCATTTTCAAGTACATAACTATCTTTTAATAATTTTTTACCCCAATAATAGGATGTAATCCATTTCTTTTCATCAAGTTTATTTGCATCAAAATCATCACAAAACGTAAGTTCCCATTTTAGGTAATCATCAAAAATATGAGAAGATTTAAGTTTATAATACCATTTAATTTTTTCTGATTTTTTAAGCTCATTATATTCTTGCTGGTCTTTATATTCCTGGGTTTTTTCAAATTTCTTTTTGTCAAGATAATAAGCTTTAGTTTCTTTAAATTTATCAGAGTTAACAAACTCTTCAAGTTCCTGGTAATGTTTTAATTCTTCGGAACCTTCAATTTCTGTATAGTTTTTAAAAATAGCAGAATTTATTGTTTTAAAGTAATCCAGAATTTGCTTTGACTTGCTTAATTGCTTGTATTCTTTTTCTTGCTCGTATTCTTTGGTATTTTCGAATTTGTAATTGGCCTTAAAGTCTTTATATTCTTGCGAATTATAATAAGAATCCCATTTTTCATACTGTTCAATTTCTTTTTTTCCTTCCAGTTCTTCAAAATCCTTAATACTTTTCGATTTTGAAAGTTTATAAAAATTAATGAATTCAGCTGATTTTTTTAACCCGTTATATTCTTGAAGTTTTTTATATTCTTCGGTGTTTTCAAATTTGTAATTCCTTTTATATTCAGCAAATTCAGTTGATTTAAAATACTCATCTTGTTTTTCAAGTGTAGTAATTTCCTTGGAGCCATTTAATTCAAGATAATTTTTATATTCGTTTGAATTTGAAATTTTATTGTAATAGATTATTTTTTTGGATTTTTTAAGCTTTTCAAACTCAATTTCCTTATTATAATTTTCAGAGTTTTTGAAATTTCTATCTTTTTTTGCTTGCTTGAAAGTATCCGATTCAACTTCTTTTTTTAATACTTCATAACGTTTTAATTCCTCAGAATCTTTCATTTCTCCAATCAATGTTAATTGTGCTGATTGAGAAAATTTGTGAAACATCTTAATTTTCGGATTATTTTTAAGTTTCAGGTATTGTTTAAATTTCTCATGTGCCTCTGATTTTGAAAAACTTTTTTGTTTCTTTTCTTCTTTAAATTCTTCAGAATTTACAAATTTCTCAAGATCAACAAGCTGCTTTATTTCGGTTGAATCTTTATATTCCAGATAATTTTTGTATTCTTTTGAATTAATAATACGGTTATAATTATTTATATTTTTTGATTTTTTAAGGCTTTCAAATTCAATAAATTTTTTATAATCATCAGAAAGCTTATAATCCTTATCACTTTTAATTGTATTGAATTTATCTGATTCAATAATTTTTTGTAATTCGGTAAAATGTTTAAGTTCTTCCGAGTCTTTAAAATTTTCAATAAATTTTAGTTTAGGAGAGTTAGCAAATTTGTAATATTGTTTAATCTTAGGTAATTTTTTTTCTTTTTGATATTCTATAAATTCTTTATTTTTTTCTGAATTTTTGAAAAGATAATTTTTTTTGAAATCCGCAAATTCTTTAGATGTAACTTCCTTTTCCAGCTCTTCATAATGTTTTAATTCTTTCGAATTTCTTATTTTTTTAAAACTTTCAAATGAAGTTGATTTTATTACCAAATAGTAATTTTTTATAGGATTCGATTTTTTAAGTTTCTGATATTCAATATTATTTTTATGTTCTTCAGTGTTTGTGAAGACATAATTTTTTTTAAAGTCTTTAAATTTATCAGATTCAATAATCTCTTTTAATTCATTATATTTTTTTAATTCAAATGATTTTTCAGTTTCTTTAAAGTCAGTATATTTTTTTGATTTTATAAATGCAAAATAACTTTTAAACTTTTTATCGGCTTTAAGTTTACTAAATTCATTTTCTTTTTTATATTCTTCAGTATCAGAATATTTCAATGATTTTAGTTTTTTAAGAAATTCGATAAATTCATCTGATTTAAAATAGGCATCAAATTTCTCATATTTTTTAAGCTCTTCTGATTTTGAATATTCTTCGAAGTCCTTAAATTCTTGTTCAAGTTTAGCTTCTTTTTCTTCTAATTTCTCAGTATTAGGTATTTGACCGAGTTTAGCTTTAATTAAAAAACTGAATGTATTAGCCATTTGTAATTATTTTGCATTAAAAACGAATTAAAGATAAGAAAAATCAATTAAATATTGATTTTACAAATTAAATGATTTGTTATTAAAAATCAACAGATTAAATATAAAGTAATAAAAATTATTTTATTACCTACTTGAAAAATAGTATTTTTACAGATATTTTAAATAAGTATAATTGGAAAAACGAGGATTATTTGTAGGGTTAACCACTATTGATTTGCAGTTTTTAGTTAAAACTTATCCTGAATCAAATTCAAAAGTTAAGGCTTCAAAATATGAAATAAACATAGGTGGCCCGGCAGCTAATGCAGCTATTGCATTTTCTTATTTAGGAGGAAAATGTCATGTGTTATCTGGAATTGGGCAAAATCAATTTTCTGATTTTATAAAAAATGAATATAGAAAATTTGATATTCAAATTACAGATTTAACTCCTAGATATAAATCTGATCCTACATTTGCTACTATAATTAGCTCTGAAATTAGTGGAGACAGAACAGTTTTTTCATATAATCCTAATAATGAGTCCACAATATTTAGAAGTTTGAGAAATTTAGATTTTTCTAAATATGATATTATTCTAATTGATGGGTTTCATGGACATTTAGCTGTAAAAATTGCTAAAAAAGCTCAAAAATATAATATTCCTGTTGTATATGATGGGGGAAGCTGGAAAAAAGAATCTTCAAAAATTCTTGATTATACTAATATTGCTGTATGTTCAGATGATTTTTATCCTCCTGGATGCACTGATAAACAAGAAGTATTGAAATACTTAGCTGAGGAAAAAGGCATTGATCGAGTTGCTATTACTCGCGGAAAAGATGCAATCATTTATATTAAAAGAAATCAAAAAGGAAAAGTTGGGGTGTTGGACTCAAAAGTAGTTGATACGCTTGGAGCAGGCGATATATTTCATGGAGCTTTTTGTTTTTATTATTCTCAGCGCAATTCATTTGAAGATTCGCTTAAGCTAGCTTCTAAAATAGCTTCAGGTTCGTGTAAGTATTTTGGCACAAGATCCTGGATGGAAGGTAGAAAAAGATGAGATATCGAGTTGAGTTAATTAATCCCAAAAAAATCCCATTTTTTTACGGTTGGATCATTATTTTTGCTGGAACAGTTGGTGTTATAATTAGTGTTCCTGGTCAAACAATGGGAGTATCAGTTTTTACTGATTATTTAATTGATGGGTGGAAGCTAAATAGGCTTCAATTAAGCCAGGCATATGGTATAGGAACAATTTGCAGTGCTTTATTTTTAACTAAAGCCGGTAGGTTTTATGATAAACATGGAGTTCTAAAAACATCAGTTATCGCTTCTATTATATTAGCACTAATTTTATTATTTCTTCCCTACATAAGCAATATTTCTTTTTTTATTTCAAAACAGATTACCATTTTAAGTTATAATACAGTTGCCTTTTTTATGGCCTCTTTCGGATTTTTCGTTTTGAGATTTTCAGGCCAAGGTGTTCTAACCATGACATCAAGAAATATGGTAATGAAATGGTTTAACAAAAGAAGAGGTTTAGCAAGTGCATTTATGGGAATTGCAACATCATTTGCATTTTCATACTCACCTCAAATAATTGATTTATTGATTAAAGAATACACATGGCAAGGGGCGTGGATTCATATGAGTATATTTATATTTGCAGTTTTTATTGTTTTTCAGCTTATATTTTTTAAAGATAATCCACAAAAATATAGTTTACTCCCCGATGGTAAATTGTCTAAGGTTAAAAGAAAAACTACACCCATTTATAAACCAATAAAAGAATATAATTTAAAAGAAGCAAAGAGAACTTTTAGCTTCTGGATATTTAATTTATCGCTTGCTATGGTGGCTTTATTTTATACAGCTTTAACATTCCATATTGTATCTATTTTTGAGGAGGCTGAAATAGATAGATCGGTTGCTTTACTTATTTTTTTACCCTCTTCAGTTATTGCCGTATTTTTTCAACTAGTGTTTGGATATTTAGCTGATTATATAAAGATAAAATTTATACTTGTTTTGGAAATATTTGGCTTGATTTTATCTTCAATAGGAGTTATGTTTTTATCAGAAGGATTTTTTTATTGGTTAGTTATATTAGGAAATGGAATTGCAATTGGATTATACAATATTTTATTATCTGTCACCTGGCCGCGATTTTATGGAACAAAGTATCTTGGAGAAATATCAGGCTTTAATATGAGTTTTATTATAGCTGGAAGCGCGATAGGACCTTTATTTTTTGGTTTATCACAAAAATATACTGGCAGTTATTTTTATTCTACATTTTTATGTTTAGCAGCTCTTTTTATATTATTAATTCTTTCGTTTAAGGCTAATAAAGTCAATGAGAAAAAAAATTAATACTAACGTGAGTTCGACATTATAAAACGATATAAATAATTGATATTCAATAGCCCCG
>CAZBZX010000213.1:0-7538 GCA_964496465.1 uncultured Bacteroidales bacterium | reverse complement strand
ATCAAATATTTTCCTATAATATAAACATTATTTATCTTTCCCGATAGTCATTTAAAATATTAGTATGTTAGAATATCTTGATAAACCATATTGCCACGATCTGCCAACATTACCTCAACCCCAAATTGGTAAAATTCTGGTTACTGGGGCTTCTGGTTATGTAGGAGGGAGATTGGTTTTTGAATTATTAAGAAGATGTTATGAAGTGAGGGTAATGGTTAGGACTAAATTAGAAGAACAGACAGAAAGATGGCCAAATACTGAAATTGTTATTGCTGATGCCTTAGATCAAGAAAGTTTAGATAACGCCTTAAAGGGAATTACGGTTGCTTATTATTTAATTCATTCACTATTGCTTGGTACAAAGGAATTTCAAAATGCTGACCTGGAAGCTGCTATAAACTTCAGAAAAGCTGCTGAAAAAAATAGGGTAAGTAGAATAATATATTTAGGAGGTTTAGGCGATACATCAACAATTCTATCAAAGCATCTACGAAGCAGGGCCCAGGTAGCAAAAGAACTTTCCAAAGGAGAGGTCCCGGTTACAATTCTTCGCGCTGCTGTAATTATGGGTTCGGGAAGTGCTTCATACGAAATATTGAAAAATTTAGTAAATAATTTATATATAATACTTATTCCTTATTGGGCAAGAACTAAATGTCAACCGATAGCTATTCGCGATATTATTAAATATTTGGTTGGTGTGTTGGAAATAGAGGATACTGCGGGTAAAACATTTGATATTGGGGGGCCTGACAAACTATCATATAAAGAGATGCTTAAAATTTTTGCCTACATTTTGCACAAACGCAGGTTGTTTATTAATTCTATATTTTCTAATAAAAAAATATTTGGCTATGTAGCCAGTTTATTTACACCAGTTCCGGCACCTATTGTTACATCATTATTTGGAAGTGGTGAAAATGAGGTTGTATGTATGAATAATGATATAGATAATTACCTAAAGTTTAATCCAATTTCGTACACAGAAGCTATCGTCTGGGCATTAGATCGCGAAGAACAGGATAAAATACGCACACGCTGGTCCGATTCATACCCTCCTTCAAATGCATTAGCAATAAAACTTCATGAATTACCTCCTCCAAAATTTGTTGGTGGGAATTCCTTATTAACTGAGAAAGAGGCATCTGCGCTTTTTAATTCAATTTGTAAAATTGGTGGAAAAGAGGGTTGGTTTCATAGTAATTGGATGTGGAGATTAAGAGGAGCAATAGATAAAGTATTATTAGGTGTTGGTACTTCCAGAGGAAGAAGAAGTACTCGAAAATTAAGAATAAATGACGTAATCGACTTTTGGAGAATCGAGGATCTCCAAGTCAATAAGAAGTTATTGCTTCGTGCTGAAATGAAATTGCCTGGAAAGGCCTGGTTAGAATTTTCAATCGATGAATTAGCTAATTATAATAAACTATCAGTTAATGCATATTTTCACCATCGTGGCATAATAGGGAAAATATATTGGTATTTCTTTTTACCTTTTCACTACTTTATTTTTAAGGATTTAATAAGAGAAATTGAAAAGCGAAGTTAAATTTTTATAGAATTGATTATTTATTAGTATTTTTTTATACATTTGTACTACTATTTCTATAGTATTACTATTTTAAATATTATTATTATGAAACTAGCCCCGGTTTAAGCGAGGCGGTTCCATCTGACAATTAAAAACTAAAAAATAAACAGATGAAATTTAATACGAAAACAAGGTACGGAATAAGGACAATGCTAGAGCTGGCAATGAATAGAAATAATGAAGGGTTATTTCAGAAAGAAATTTCTAAAAACCAGGATATATCGTTTAAATATCTTGATCAAATTGTTGCAGCGTTAAAAAGAGCGGGATTAATTAAAACGGTTGCAGGACATAAAAGTGGTTATAAAATTACCCGACCCGCTAATCAGATATCAGTTTATGATATTTATAAAGCATTTGAGTCTGAATTAATTATTGTTGATTGTCTTTCAAATTCAGAAAACTGTAAAAAGGATAATTCCTGTGCAGCTAAAGATTTTTGGAGTGGATTAAACGAACATATAAAATCATATCTTATTTCTAC
The DNA here is from genome assembly GCA_964496465.1 of uncultured Bacteroidales bacterium. Classification (GTDB taxonomy): domain Bacteria; phylum Bacteroidota; class Bacteroidia; order Bacteroidales; family CAYFUP01; genus CAZBZX01. The sequence goes on along the minus strand of CAZBZX010000213.1, from coordinate 5,460 downwards.
AAACTTAGAACAATTGGTAAATAAACAATTGGAAATTAATCAAAACAAAGAAGAAATTATGTTTTACATTTAATTAAATAATTATGGGAAAGATTTTCAACGACATTACGGAGACTATTGGAAATACTCCACTAGTGAAATTAAATAAAGTTACAAATGGAAGCAAAGCAACTATTTTAGCAAAACTAGAGTTTTTTAATCCTGCCGGATCTGTTAAGGACAGGATTGGAAATGCTATGATTGCTGAAGCAGAAAAACAAGGTTTAATAAATAAAGACACAGTAATAATTGAACCTACCAGTGGAAATACAGGGATAGCGCTTGGGTTTGTATGTGCAGCTAAAGGATATAAATTGATTTTAACTATGCCTGAAAGCATGAGCATTGAAAGACGAAAAATATTAAAGGGCTTTGGTGCTGAATTAGTATTAACCCCAGCCGCAACTGGCATGAAAGGGGCTATTGAAAAAGCCCAGAAATTAAGTAAGGAATATAAATATTCGTTTATTCCGCAGCAATTTAAAAATTCTGCTAATCCACAAATACACCGGTTAACTACAGCTGAAGAAATATGGAAGGATTCAGATGGAAAAGTAGATATATTGGTAGCAGGTGTTGGTACTGGTGGAACAATTACCGGGGTGTCTGAAGTTTTAAAAAATAAGAAACCTTCATTATATACTGTTGCTGTTGAACCAGAAGATTCTCCGGTTCTTTCAGGAGGATCACCAGGCCCACATAAAATTCAGGGTATAGGTGCAGGATTTATACCTGATATTTTAAATACAGGGATAATTGATGAAATTGTACAGGTAAGCAATGAAGATGCTATTAATACAGCAAGAAGAGTAATTAAAGAAGAGGGAATATTATGTGGTATTTCTTCAGGAGCAGCAGTAAAGGCAGCAATCGAAATTGCCAGCAAACCTGAAAACAGCGGAAAAATTATTGTAGTAGTTTTACCAAGTACAGGTGAAAGGTATTTGAGTACTGCTCTATTTGAAGACTAATGTTTTAATTTTTTTATTTTTAATTTTCAACTTAGGATAATTACCTAACTGAACTAGAAGTGATATTTTATTGATGGCATAAATAAGGAATAATAATTACTTTTTTATGCCATTTTTAATTTATTCTATTAAATTTTGTTTTAACAGATAAGTATTATTTAATATTATTATAAATTAAACGATATTATCGTTTTACTTCATTCCCAAGAATAAAAATTTATTATTTTTAATAGATTTCTCAATTTTAATATCTAAATTTCTTTTATTATAAAAATCGACTGTAAATTATACTATTATGAAACTACCAAAATCATATTACAATCCGCTTTCAATACTAGGAAGTATACTTGCTGGTATTAGTTTGGCGCTTATTCTGTTTTTAATAGTAATATCTTTCATTTTTAAAGTTGGAGGTTCGTATACCGGTTTATTCACTTATATTGTGTTACCGATATTTTTAGTAATCGGACTGGCTTTGGTTCCGATTGGTATGATTAGGAAGGCAAAGAAAATGAGGAAAATGGAAGAAGGTGCTCCGGATAAATGGCTGAGAATTGATATGAGTAATTATACCCACTGGAATGCTTTAATCTTTTTTACTATAGGCACTTTCATTTTTGTATTTCTAACTGGAATTGGTAGTTATGAAGCATTTCATTATACAGAATCAAATGAATTTTGTGGTACTTTATGTCATAAGGTAATGAAACCTGAGTACGTGGCTTATCAGGGGTCTTCACATTCAAGGGTAAATTGTGTTGAATGTCATGTTGGCGAAGGAACTGATTGGTATGTAAAATCAAAACTATCAGGTTTGTATCAGGTATATTCTGTAATATTTAAAAAATACCCTAAACCGATCCCAACACCAATTCATAATTTAAGGCCGGCACAGGAAACCTGCGAAAAATGCCACTGGCCAAATAAATTTTATGAAAATCGAATAGATAATCATATGCATTATCTTTCTGATGAAGAAAATACAATGTGGAATATTCAGTTAAAAATGAAAATTGGGGCAGCTCATGGCGCTCAAGGAAATTCTGAAGGTTTTCACTGGCATATTAATCCAAATAATAAAATTGAATACATAGCTTTTGATAAAAAGAGGGAATTTATACCCTGGATCAGGTATATAAATTTGGAATCAGGCGATACAACAATTTATGAAGATTCTTACGAACCTCTTGATGATGAAGGAATAAAAAATAGTGAAATCAGAACAATGGATTGCCTTGACTGCCACAATCGCCCTTCTCATGATTATGAAGCACCACAGGATTTTATTGATTTTGCGATTGCTTCTGGTGATATCCCGGTAAAATTACCTGAAATAAAAAGACTGTCAATGGAATTATTGAAAAAGAAGTATTCAACTGAAGATTCAGCACTCGCAATGATTGACAGTTATATAAGTGATTTTTACAGTGATAATTATAGTGATTTATTTAATTCGGATAGAACCATAGTGGATAAAGCTATTATAGGGGTTCAAAATGCTTTTAAAAAGAATATGTTTCCTGAAATGAGCGTGAGTTGGGATGCATATCCTAATCATATTGGACATATGGAATTTAATGGTTGTTTCCGCTGCCATAATGATAGCCATTCTAGTTCTGAAGGAGAATTGATTTCAAAGGAATGTGAAAATTGCCATTCTATTATGATTCAAGGCACTCTAGATGATCTTCAGGTAGCTCCATTTGATGGGGCATTAGAATTTAAACACCCTGTTGATATAGATGATGCCTGGAAGGAAATGAATTGTTCAGAATGTCATAGATATTTATATTAGTTTTAGAAATATTGAGCATTATTCAGGCAATGATTTTTTAAATAAAAATCAACTTCCATACACATGTACACTATTCTGTGCTGATGGCAGGTAATTAATTCCAAACCATGCAATTAGTAAAATAATAAATGCTAAACTTAGTGTCCATAAGGGAGTTAATACTTCTTTAGGTTTATTATGTCTGTAGTGTATATATATTAAATACATGAGCCATGTAATAAATGCCCATGTTTCTTTTGGATCCCATGTCCAGTAATGCCCCCATGCTTTTTTAGCCCATAAGGCGCCGAATAATAATCCGAAAGTTAAAAAGGCAAATCCAATGTAAACCAAATTATCAGCTAATTTAATTATCGATTCTTCAGGGTTTCTAAAATAGAATAGAAATATACCTATTATGGCAACAATAGTTGATAATCCTAATAAAGTATAGGCAAACATGTATACAATTACATGAGGTACAAACCAAACACTTTGCAATGCTGGCATCAAGGTTTTATCAAAATTATCTGGAGTTATAATATTAATGTATAAGAATAATGCAGCCATAAATAGAGATAATCCCAGAAATACAATACTTAATATCCGATACCATCTTTTCTTCCAACGTAAATACAAAATCATACCAATTAAAGATAGAAACAAAGAGTACCACAACCTGGTTTCTCCCAAAGTTCTCATTGGAGGTCTGTCAAGTTGAATCCATAATACCGTAATAAAGAAAATTAAAGTTGTTATTCCGGCAATAATTATACTATTACCGATTGTATTTACTATTTTAATTTTTGAAATACTAATTAATATCAAACCTGTAAGCCAGCAAATTATGGCTATTAGAGCATATTGTGTAAAGTTTGCAAGTATCATAATTTCTAATTATTTTATTTATCTTTTCCAATCCAAATCATATATAATGCACCAGCAATCAGCAAGAAAATTCCTATGTAAATAATCGGGAGCCAGGGATCAAATACTACTTCTAAAATACTAAAGGATGACCATTTTCCCATTTTTTCATCATAACCAACCTGATATAAGTTCCAGCCATTAACTTTTATTGGTTTGTTAACTTCAATTGTTACAGTATCAATGTCATGGTTTTTATCTTCAATTATTACAATAGAACTATATTCTTTTGGCTCAGGTTTGGTCAAAGCAATAGAATATTTATCGTCAATTTCAAGGTATGTAAAAGGAATTATTATCCCTCCTGGAGATAACCAGCCACTAACCTCTTTGCCTGTAATCGTGTTTTTCACTTTCATCAATACTGATGCACCGGCACCAAACATATCCGATTCAATGAATATACTATCTTTATTTACAGAGTTCACATAATATTTTTCTACTTCAATCTTCCAGTCTTTAATATTAACTTCAAGTCCTTCTTCTATTAATGTGAGATTGTTAGTTGCTTCCTGGATTATTTTAAAATTTCCAGTTTCAATTAATGCAATTTTCGGAGGATACTCTTCAATTTGAAAATCGAGCAATGTAGCTTTAAACGGAACATTATACATTTTTGATTTATTATCAAACACCAAACTTGTGGCTGGTTCGTTCTCGGTAAGTTTCATCTTCAACCTTAATAAATCTCCACTTCCTAAAGTCATTGCAAAAAGTGTAATCCATAAACCTGCATGATTTAGGAAAAAGCCGAAATTTTTTAAATTATAAGGTTTAAGCCTACGGAGAGTAACTAATCCAAGTACAATTAATAAATAAATGCCTGCCAAAAGCATTGGCCAGCTTCTTTGTACATGAGTTAAACCAATAATATCGATTAACCTGTTAGCTTGGGCTGGATTTTGTGGAATGAAGCCTAATAATAAGGATAATAAAGTAAAAAGTGTAATAGCACTAACTGCTGCTTGTACACTCGAAAGCCATTTTATAAATTTTTTATTTGCAAAGTATTTTCGTAATATAAAAAGAACAAGTATAAAAAGAATACCTATTATTATATTGTATGGTTTTGTAATTGAAATAACTCCTTTTCCTTTAATTAGTATTTCAATAATAAAACCAACTAAAAGCAATTCGAAGGCTATTAAAAAACTTTCAGTATATCCCCACGGTTGTTTCCATAAATCCTTTTTATTCTGTGATAAATTGTTTTCCATCATTAATCCTGTTTAATATATTTTATGGGTTATAATTTTTAAAAGTGCATAAATATAATTTAATTTTTAGAATATTCTTAAACTTTGTATTCTGCATAAATTATTTAAAAAGAAAAGGCTGTCTCAAAAGAGACAGCCTCTATAATTATAAAGAATATTACTTTTTATTTGAAAACAGCTATCGAGGAATCTAATATTGCTTTAATATAGTCTGGGTTATGCACACCCATACTTCTGTCATCTACAAGGGTTTCATAGTTATACAATGCACCAACTTGAGCTGTTGGATGTTTGCCTGTTACAGGATGACCGTCTACTTTAGCACTGAGAAGACCAGCATTAAATAAACTATCTGCTAATTCTGCCATTAAAGTACTATCAGCAGTTTGAACTCCTGCAATATCGAAACTTGTTGCAGTAGAGTGGCAAACTACACAAGCTGCTAACTGTGGTTCGAATGTATGATTTTTAACACCATCAGCAGGTTTGTACATATGACAAGTAACACAAGTAACATCATCATCTAGGTGTT
>CAZBZX010000212.1:0-7596 GCA_964496465.1 uncultured Bacteroidales bacterium | reverse complement strand
TACATTCTATCCTGATTCAAATAAGTAAAAATAAAATAAACAAATTCATTCCCCGATTTTTATCATTAACCGGTATAAAACTTATTTTATATTTAAGTCTCCTAATTGTTTATATTATTTTTAATAAGGAAAATGCTATCCCTTTTCTTGTTTCATTTATAATCCTATACATCTTTTATACTATCCTTGAAATAACCTCTATACTTCAATTTATTAAAAGAATTAAATAATTTTTTTGATATTTTGAGGCTGTTAAATTTCGTTAATTAATAAGATCAATGATTATTTCCTGTTATTATATATTATCTTTGTATTAGATTTTATTATTCAAATATACACTATTATGAAGGGCTTGGATTATATAAAAAAAAGAGTAACTATTTTAACTCTTTTGGTGCTTATAATAAGTGGATCGTTTATTTTCTTAGCATTTAATAATACTTACGATTTTAAAGTATCAAAAAATCTCGATATTTTCTTTAATTTATTTAGGGAAGTTAGTCTATACTATGTTGATGATACCGATCCTGAAAAATTAATTAATAAAAGTATTGAAGGAATGCTTAATTCCCTCGATCCTTATACAACATTTATACCTGAAAAAGAACTCAATGATTTTGAGTTTCAAACCACGGGAAAATATGGAGGAATTGGAGCGCTTATCCGCAAAAGTGAAGATTATATAATTATTTCAGAACCATATGAAGGTTTTCCTGCAGATAAAGCAGGTTTGCAAGCTGGCGACAAAATTTTAAAAATTGATGGTCACCCGATTAAAGATAAAGAATTAAGGGATGTAAGCGAATTGCTAAAAGGGTCTCCAAATTCTGAATGTAAACTCCTCGTGAAAAAAGCTAATTCTGACAAAACCGAAAAAATAACAATTTTACGGGAAGAAATAAAAATAAATAATGTACCCTATTATGGTATTATAAAGAATAATGTTGGTTATATAAGGCTGTCCGGATTTACAAAAGGTGCTAGTGAAGAAGTAAAAATTGCCTTGAACGATTTAATAAAAAACCAACATGCCCATTCTATTATTCTCGACATTAGAGATAATCCGGGAGGACTTTTAATTGAAGCAGTAAATATTTCTAACTTGTTCGTTGATAAAGGGCAGGAAATTGTAAGCACAAAAGGAAAAGTAAAACAATGGGATTATGTATATAAAACAGAAAGTCAACCTGTTGATACCACAATACCTCTAGCAGTTTTGGTTAGCAGGAGCTCTGCATCTGCATCTGAAATTGTATCGGGATCATTACAAGATTTAGATAGGGCTATAATTATTGGACAACGTACATTTGGCAAAGGATTAGTTCAAACTACCCGGCCATTAAGCTATAACGCGCATCTTAAGGTAACTACGGCAAAATATTATATTCCGAGTGGACGATGTATACAAGCCCTTGATTATTCAAACCGTAATGAGGATGGTAGTGTTGGACATATTCCCGATTCTTTAATAAGTGAATTTACAACCAGAAATGGTCGCAAAGTATTCGATGGTGGAGGTATTATTCCTGACATTAATCTAGAAGTGCCTCAATTCAGTAAAATTGCAATTAGTTTATTTACTAAAAACTTAATCTTTGATTTTGCAACATTATATGTTCAAAGCCATGATAAAGTTAATTCTGTTGAAGAATTATCAATTTCAGATAGTATATATTCAAATTTTGTTCATTTTCTTTCTGATAAGGATTATGATTACCAGACAAAAAGCGAAGAGCAACTTGATAAGCTTATAGAAATGGCAAAAAGAGAAAAATATTACGAAACATCTACCGGTGAATTTAACCAGTTAAAAATTAAACTGGCTCATGATAAAAGTAAAGACCTTGTCGTATTTAAAAATGAAATAAAGCAATTATTAAAAGAAGAAATAGCTACTAGATATTTTTATCAGAAAGGCCGAATTTTGGCTTCAATTATTAATGATGAAGAGATTAATAAAGCGATTGAAGTATTAAAAAATTCAAGTGAGTATAATTTAGTGCTGGCCAAAAATCAGGAATTGAAAACTGATGAAAAACTGAATTAACTTACCCGCCTGCAAAAGGTGGAATTAAGGCAACCTCATCATTATTGGATAATGTACAATAATCATTAATTAATTTATTATTAACTGATAAAATATAATAATACTGTCCAAGTTTAGGATATTTTTCGTTTAAAATATTAGTCATTGTATTTGTATCTTTTACATTTTTTAATTCTAAATCTTTTATTCCAATAATTTCAGAAATAATCCCAAATGCTTTAACAATTATTTTCATAAGATATGCCTTATTTAATACTAAGACATATTTTTTAATAAATTGTTTAAAAATTACCTTTTATATGATCAGATTATTTAATATCTTTCGCCAGGGTTATTTACCCTTAACTTGAGGTTTTAGGCACATAAAATTTATACAGTAATAACAGGAGGCTTGGCAAATTGTATATGATTTGTTATACTTTGATTTATATCAATTTTTTGAAGAATGTCTCAGATATTTTATTATTTGAGCATAATAGTATAGCTATATTTTTATTATTACTAATTTTTTTATCAGGATTTTTATTTTTTATCTTACTTAATCAAACAAAAAAGAACAAAAAACTTCATAATCAAATTGATAATCTTAAAGATCAATTTAAAGAAGACATTAATCTTTCTCAATATTCAATTGATCATTCTGCTGATTTAATTTTTTGGGCAAACCGGTATGGTGATATTATATATGCCAATAACACTGTGCTTACTCGCTTAGGATACGCAGCAAATGAAATTAACGATTGTAAAATTCAGGAAATATTTAAAGATATTCCAATTGAAAAATGGCAGGAATATTGGGAAAAATTAAAAACAGAAAAATATTTTGTATTTGAATCAACTATTGTCGACAGAAAAGATCAAATAATTCCAGTGGAAATATCTGTAAATTACTATATATACGAAGGTATTGAGTTTAATTTTATTTTTGCAAGGGATATAACAAAACGTAAAGAAGTTGAAATTAAATTAAAACGCTCGAAAGAACAGGCTGAATTGTCAGAAAAATTAAAATCTTCTTTCCTGGCTAATATGTCTCATGAAATAAGAACCCCAATGACAGCTATTGTTGGATTTTCTGATTTACTATTAGATACTGACCTTTCTTATGAACAAAAAACTGATATTATTAGTCAGATAAAATCGAATAGCGGGGTTTTGTTAAATCTTGTTGATGACATTATTGATCTTTCATTGATTGAGGCCGGTGATTTAAAAATAAACAAGGCTCATCATAAATTAAACGATTTATTAAAAAGTATTTATAAAATACATGATAATATTAAAAAATCGCTTCTTGAAAATTCTATTGATATTAATTTTAATTTACAAATTAATAATAAACTCGATAATATAACCATACATACTGATTCGTTAAGGTTCAGGCAAATATTTTCATATATAATTAAAAATTCTTTTAAATTTACACTCAAAGGTAATGTGACCTTTGGTTATGAAATAAAAGAAAATAATTTATATTTCTTTGTAAAAGATACAGGTATAGGTATTCCAAAAGATAAACAAAAACAAGTTTTTGAGAGTTTTACAAAAGTCGAATTTGATCCTACAAAAATTCATCAGGGAACAGGATTAGGATTAACTATTGCAAAAAAATTAGTAGAATTGTTAGATGGAAATATTTGGTTCGATTCAGAACCTGATAAAGGAACTGCCTTTTATTTTACTATACCAATTGAAAATTTAAATGTTGGCGTTTCGAAAAAATACGAAACAGTAAAATATAAAAACTGGGAAAGTAAAACATTCCTAATTGTTGAAGACCTTGACTATAACTTCGAACTTATTCAGGCTGCATTAAAAAGTACAAAAGTAAATCTGGTAAGGGCAATACATGGTAAGGAAGCTGTTGAAATTTATAAAAAAATTAATTCTATTGATTTAATATTAATGGATATTAGAATGCCTATTATGAATGGTTATGAAGCAACAAAAGAAATAAAAAAAATAAACCATAATATTCCAATTATTGCTCAAACTGCATACGCCTTTGTTGAGGAACGTGAAAAATCAATACAGGTTGGTTGCGACGACTACATTACTAAACCTATAAATAAGCTTTATCTTCTGGAAGTAATCGAAAAACATCTTTCATAAATTAATTAAAAAGTTGTAACTTTTTCGGTATATTACCGTCATACATTTGCATTACTGAAAAATGACAGTTGAAGAATATAACATAAGTGTCGACAAATATTCGGATAATATTTATCGGTTTATTTTAAAAAATCTTAATGATGAAGATAAATCGAAGGACATTGTTCAGGATACATTTGAAAAATTATGGGTGAAGCATAAGAATGTTTCTTTTGATAAGGTTAAGTCGTACTTATTCACGAGTGCTTATCATACAATGATCGATTATATTAGAAAAGACAAGCGCTTAACCGATCTGGAAAATGTAAATAGCAATAGTTTTTCATATGAAAATGAATATTCTGATATTCAAGAAATTCTTCATCAGCTAATAAAAAAATTACCTGATATTCAGCGTTCTGTACTTATGTTAAGAGATTATGAAGGTTACTCATACCAGGAAATAGAAGAAATAACGGGTTTAAAAGAATCGCAGGTTAAAGTATATATTTACAGGGCCCGGGTGTTTTTAAAAAATTATATTAAAAATATTGAAACGATAATATAATTCAAATGAAGACGATTAACAGAGATAATTACGGCAACTATTTTCTCGATTATATCGAAGGAAAGCTCGATAGAAATCTTCATGAAGAATTGCAGGCTTTTCTTATATTAAATCCTGATTTAAAAGAGGAACTGGAAAGCTTTGATGAAATTAAACTTACTCCAGATGATCATTTTTTCTCAAACAAAAATTCTCTTAAAAAAAACAGCGAATTGATTATTACATCGTCAACTATCGATGATATTTGTATTGCTTATTATGAAAATGATTTAAACCTGGATGAAAAAAATGATCTGGTTAAATTTATTGAAATTAATTCAGCAGAAAAGAAGCTTTTTAAGCTTTTCGAAAAAACATATTTAAAACCAGATAAAACTATTCAATTTGATAAAAAAAATAGCTTAAAAAGAATTAGAATACAAATTCCGGCTTATTATCGTATTGGTTTAGCAGCTGCTGCAATTGCTGCAATTATACTGGCAATTAATCTATTTATTACAAAACCAATTGAACAAAATGTTGCCGTAGTTTCAAAAAACCTGCAACAAATTCATACTGTTCCAGAAAATAATATTAGGGAGGAAAAACCACCTTCTATTATCGCTATTGAAAATAAAAAGAAAGTGCAGGCTATAAACCATCAGGAACAAAATGATAAAGTTACTATTGAGCATAAAAATAAATTTATAAAAAATGATTTTAATATTAATCCAATCTCTTCAAAAGAAGCTAAAATAGAATCCTTTACAGAAATCGCAATAGCTGAAAAACTAAAAATACCTGCTAAAAATACAAAAGAATATTACCCAACTGTTAAAGAATATGCTGTTGAAAAAATTAAAACTAATGTGCTTAAACTTAAAAAACCAATAGAAAAAAATTCAGGCATATCCTTTTGGGATTTTATGGAAGCCGGAATAAACGGTATTGAGAATATTTCAAATGTTGATATTGATATGAAAAGAGATAATGAGGAAGGTAAAATAAAAGCATTAGCCTTAAATACAAAAAAATTCGAAATATCAAAATCTTTTAACTAACCAAATTTTATAAATTCCTTTTATTTTATTTTTATAATCAAGGCATAAAATTTGCTATGTTTACAATATGATTATTGGTAAAAATAGATTTTTAATTATCCTGCTTTGTATCATTTCAATAACGGCAAAAATGCAGGATTTAAATGGTTTTAAGCCAGGAGAATACCTCGAATTCAGTATTCATTACGGACCAATTGTTGGGGGAAAAGCAATAGCAACATTAGAACAAACTCCTTTAAATAATCAAGAAGAATATCATGCTAAAATGATTGCCAGGTCAGCTGGATTAGCTGATTTATTATATAATGTTGAAGATATTTACGAAAGTTATTTCAATCCCGTAACAGGTTTGCCGTCTAAAGCTATTAGAAATATTAGCGAAGGTGATTATCGATTTTATAATGAAATTGAATTTAATCGTGAAGAAAATATTGTCTTAAGTCAAAAATCGGGGAAAATAGAAGTCCCTGAAGGAATATTAGATATAGTAACAGCTTTATATAAGATAAGAAGACTTGATTATTCCAATTATAAAGATGGAAATATTATTAAAATTACAACTTATTTTGATGATGAAATATTTCCGTTTGATATCAGGTATAAAGGTGTTGAAACTATAAAAACCAATTTAGGGAAAATTGAATGTATTAAATTTGTTCCTTTTGTTGAACCGGGAAGAATTTTTGAATCAGAAGATGATATGACAATATGGGTTTCGAACGATAAAAACCTATTACCTATTCGAATTAAGTTCGATTTAATCGTAGGCTCTATAAAATGTGATCTTGTAAGCTACTCTAACCTTAAATATCCATTAACCATTTTAAATGATTAATTCATAGACTTTTTAATCAATTTTAATATATTTACTAATTAAAAGATAATTATTTAACCAATTCGATTATTTTTATAGCAAATAAAATTAAAACAGATTGATTTGATGGCAACAACAGCAGATTTTAGAAATGGTTTATGTATTGAATTTAATAACGATTTATTTACCATAGTACAATTTCAACATGTAAAACCAGGTAAAGGGCCTGCGTTTGTGCGTACAAAGCTTAAAAGTTTAACTACTGGTAAAGTAATTGACAATACCTTTTCATCAGGTGTTAAAGTTGATGTAGCTAGAATTGAAAGAAGGCCTCACCAATATCTGTATGAAGATGATATGGGATATACTTTTATGAATATGGAGAACTATGAACAAATTGTAATAGAAAAAAAAATTATAGAAAATTCTCAATTGATGAAAGAAGGTCAGGATGTTGAAATCGTTTTTCATGCTGAAACTGAAACTGCATTATCTGTTGATTTACCTCCATTTGTAATTCTTGAAGTAACTTATACTGAACCGGGAATAAAAGGAGATACAGCTTCTTCATCAGCTTTAAAACAAGCAACATTAGAAACAGGAGCTACATTAAATGTTCCTCTTTTTGTAAACACCGGGGATAAAATAAAAGTAGATACACGTTCAAATTCATACGGGGAAAGAGTAAAAGAATAATAAATTAATTTAATTATGGCAGGGACATCTATTCGTCGGTTACAATTATTTTCATTTAAACTAAATGTGTTACTTGAAGTAACGCAAGCTATAAATGAGAATTTACCGCAAGATGAGCTGCTTGACAGGTATGAAAAAATCCTGAATAAAGAATTAAATATTGGCCGGATAATAATATTCAAACACAACGAAAAATGGGAATGCATTTTAAGTGCAGGGGATAGAGACAATGAAATAATTGAAAATATTGACGTTGAGAGAGATTTATTACCCTATAAAGATATTACTAACGTTACTACCTCTGATGATGGTGTGATAAACAATTTTGATGTAATTATCC